>WQXC01000072.1 GCA_009785045.1 Treponema sp.
CTTGATACTTTTTGCCAAGGCATTCATGCGCTTGGCATTATAGGCAAAAATTATATCGGCGCTGCGAAGGGCGATATAAAACTTACAGCTAACGGAGCGATGATTGGCGAAATTGCGGCGCGTCTTTCGGGCGGTTATATGTCGGGGTGGACATACCCGTATTCATCGGGCGCACTGCCTGTAAAAGCGGCAATTCAAGCCGCAATGGGATACGAGCTTGACTGCCTAATACAAACTAAAAAATGGACGTGCGCAGAACGTGCTTTTATATCGATACCTGGGACTGTCAAGCAGATTATTGGTACAAATGAAGCGCAAGAAACCGAACATGTAAACAACTTTTTCCTGCGCATTAAAGAAGGCGATAAAGTCGCTTTCCCGGAAAACAATGTAACAAAATGCGGTAATATACTCGCCTCTGCGCCAGACAGGGAAACTGCGATAAAAGCCGCCGAAACCGCCGCAAGATCGGTCTTAATCAGGCTCGATCCTGCGGACACAGAAACAGGTAAGTTTTTGGAAGAACCTCACACAAACTTCGAACCGAAGGTTCGGAAGAGGCTCAAAGAACACGGAGGGGAAGACCAATATTTTCCACCTGATGCGTTCGTGCTAACAGATAAATTGCTAGAAGCTTTTGCTCAACTCCCTGACAACAACCCTGTGTCATCTGTGCCTCCGTGCCCCTGTGTGAACTCTTCTTTGCATATCCACCCCTTCCCCGAGTTCGAAGACTCAGGGCTTACCGACTACATGGGCAGAACTGTTAAGGAAGCCCTGGAAGCAGTTTACAAGTTAACAGGTCTTTCTAATCCCCCAAAAAATGCCGAAAATGTAGTAAGACTGGGCAAATCTTTCTGGGCAGCGCTTATCCGCGGCTCATACCAGGGAGCAGTTTACTACATCGACAATTTGGGAGAAAAAATTGGTCAGGTTAAATAATAAATCTTTTATCAGGTTTTTCATCCTCTGTTCAATGTTCACTGTTACCTGTTCCCTGCTCTCCGCCCTTACTCTCGATGAAACATTAAACTCGTTATCCACAATATCGCAAAATCATTCTGTACAATTCCGCTGGGATCCGCTGTTTCGTGACGGTGTTTTTAACCTGGGGGATCACCACGGTGCTTTTTCAATTGCTAGCCGTCAGGGAGAAACCGGTTATCTGGTTTTTAACAATCAGGAACTTTTCACTGTCTCGCTCCCTTACAACGAAAACGGAAGATTAATTTTTCCGGAAAGTTTTGTCTCAACGCTTCAAACAACATTTACTCGCTTAAGTGAAAACGACGCTTCCCGTTTTAGAGTTGCTGCAATCATCATAGATCCAGGACATGGAGGACGTGACCCTGGAGCTGTTGGCACTATTTCTGTAAATGGCAGAAACACTCAGGTAAACGAAAAAGATATCGTTCTAAGAGTAGCCGCCGCATTAAGAGATCAGCTTGTTCAAACATATCCTGATAAACGCATATTGATGACCAGAGAGTCTGACATATACCGAACGTTGGACCAGCGTTCTGATATGGCAAATTCAGTTACTGTAAGGGATAACGAATCTGTAATATTTATATCGATACACGCGAATGCTGCAAGAAACACAAATGCCAGAGGTTATGAAGTCTGGCATATAACATCCGGCGGACGGCCAAGACCTCTTTTGGATACTACCCGTCATAATTATTCATCAGATATAAACGCTATATTAAACCAGATGTTAAACGAAGAATTTACATCAGAAAGCATTCTTTTGGCTAATTCAATTCTTCAGGGTTTTGATGGTGTTTTTGGCAATTCCCTGCCTTCCAGAGGCGCTAAAGCAAACGACTGGTTTGTAGTAAGAAACAGCCGAATGCCGGCAGTCCTTGTGGAACTGGGCTTTGTTTCCAATCGTCAGGATGCGCTTCTTATGACTAGCGAAGACGGCTTGCAAAGACTTACCCGATCATTGTACAATGGAGTAACAAATTTCATTGGTATATTTGAACGTTAATGATTGAAAAGTTAAACACGATTTTTAGATTTGTCGCCGCTTTTATGTCCTCAAAAGTAAAGCGCCGTCTGTTTTTTATTGGTGTTTTATTCCTTGTGGCTATTCTTGAATTTCTCGTTTTGGGGCTTGCCAGAAGGACTTTTGTATTCTATACTATAAATGATGGGGTTATAGCTGTAGAAGACCGGATGCTAAAACGCTCCCGTATTGCAGGAACAAAGACACGGGAAAGCGATATTATCCGGTATACAGAGGAAATGCTTCTAGGGCCTGTTTCCCCCGATTTATTGCCTCTTTTCCCCCGGGAAACCAGGCTTAAGTCACTTTTATACCGAAATGGGGTCGTTTATGCCGATTTTTCGGCCGATGCAGCCCTCCCGCCGGTGGAAGGCGGTAGGACAATCGACAATTTCCGTACCTTTAATGCCGGTATTTTGAGGAATTTTTCGTATGTTAAGAATGTGCGGTTTTTTATTGAAGGAAACGCCGTTTTCATCGATCAGTTCCTGCAGGAATTCTCCGATATATAAAATAGCGGAAAATTCATAATTATTTGGAAATTTAGTGTTTTGCCGTTGACAAAACATTATTAATTTTATAAAATGTGAATTAACAAAATTATTTGAAAGAAGTGTTATTAAAGGAGCTTTACATGAAAAAGATGCTCATTCTAGTCGTAATTGCGATGATTGCGGTTCCGGTGTTTGCTGAAGAAGGTATTCTTATCGACTTCTCTTTGCTCACAGCGGATATTAATGTCAGTACAAGTGAGAATGACGAGGACGATACTCCAAACCAGAATCGTCAAACCCTTATGGACTTTTCCCATGTTGCAGGCGGAAGTTTCACACCTCAGCAAAAGAAGTTTATGGTTACCTCTCTTGCTATCAGAAATTGGGAAGTAATTCTGGCGTCTTCATCAAGAACAGTTCAGAACATGTCCCTTAGTTTTACAAGGGAAGCCGCTTCCAGGGAACACGGCACTGTAATGGGCGTTCGCGTTCGTTTCCCGACAGAACCGTACAATTCATGGGCGTTAATCAAACCTCCGTTTGATATCCCTGCTTATGAAAACTCAGAAGTCGGCGATGACGGCACTATCACTCCTGCTGATGAAAGCGATGGCATTACAAACGTAAAGAGCCGCTTTGAATCACCTGGAGACGGTGAACCTGCATTCGGCGTTATTAAGAACGTTGGCGTTATCAGAGAAGTAAAAGTTCGTGCATACGGTCTTAACTTCCCTCATGGCCTTTCAACAATCCTTGTTGACGGCATGGGCAACGAAAGAAGTATCTTCATGGGTTATCTTAACTATGACGGCTGGGGAGAACTTATCTGGAGAAACCCTGCTTACATGACAGAAGTAAGAAACCGCGATATCAGATTAGTACCTCTGTATCCATTTAATACTCCGTTTATTAAGTTCGGCGGATTTTTAATTCAGCGCGATGCTGCAAGACCAGGCGGAGACTTTGTTACATACTTTAAAGATGTAGCGCTTATTTACGACTTGGCAGTTCTTGATACAGAACGCGACATCAACGATGAAGCAATCTGGAACATCATTCAGACTCGCGAAGAAGCACGCAAAACTTGGGAAATGGAACGCTTTGGACAGGGTCAGGTTCTTCGCTATCTGGAACAGCAGAGACAAGCAACCGAACTTCCATTCGGACATCCAGACCGCGAACAGCAGTAATAGGATACTAAAAAAGACATAATAGTCTTTTTATAATAAGAGCGCTGTCTGAAGACATTTGTTTTCAGACAGCGTTTTTTTTAAATTAATAATGGATTAATATATGAATCCTGCTTCACCAGAAAAAAATCACTTAAAAGATGAATACGATAAATATGCTCTTGTCCGCCATTTGGTTGTAAACGAACTAAAGGAACATACCGAGAACATCCTTACCGCTCTTGATTCAAGCCCTGTTGTCAGCGGCAGAATAAAAAACTTTTCCAGTTTCTTTTCTAAATATTTACGCTTGTTAAAAACAGGCACAAAAGACCCAAAAATTACAGACCTTTTGGGAGTCAGAATAATCTGCCCGTTTATAGAAGATCTTCAGGCAGCAGAAACTCTTATAGAAAATAATTTTACCATAGTTGAACGCGAGATAAAGGGACATGCCACCTTTAAGGAGTTCGGTTATGAATCGACTCACCTGCTTATTTCCATACCGCAAGCAATTGTTGATAAACACGGTAACCCGGGTACAAATATTGCAGAAATCCAAATACGCACTATCCTGCAGGATGCATGGGCAGAGGTTGAGCATGAACTTGTATACAAGGCAGAATTCAGCCCCTTTGATGAACCCATGAAGCGCAAACTTGCCGCTGTAAACGCAAGCCTTTCATTAGCAGATATAATTTTCCAGGAAATCAGAAGCTATCAAAGAAAGTTCACAAAAGAGATGGGCAGAAGACGCGAAAGTTTCTTTGCAAAAATCGAGGAATCTACAGACGATTTACTGTTTGCTTCGGAACATGAATTTAACACATTACCTGTCAGCGAAAACGAAAATATACATATTTCCCAGGATGCTTATCAGGTTTCGATTGATGACCTTTTGGTCAATGCCCTTTCTGCTCATAATCAAAACCGGTTTAACGAGGCAATCAGCCAATACACACACATACTTGATTTAAAACCTGCGTCTTTAGAGCCTCAGAACAGCGAGGACGCGCGTTCTGCCAATGCAATGCGCTCTATTATCTACAAGCACAGGGGAATGGCTCATTTTGCCTGTTCCCGCTATAACGAAGCAATTGATGATTTTACTTCCTCTTTAAAACTGGATCCACAGGCATATAAATCTGCTTATTACCGCGGTGTAGTTCAATCGGTATTAAAGCAATACTCACATGCAATAGATGACTATACCCTTTCTTTATCAATAAACCCGTATCAGTCTTTCTGCCTTTTCAGGCGCGGACAGGCGTATTATCACATTGGCGATTATCCTCAAGGGCTGGCAGACTGCGAAAACTCGCTTTCGCTGGAACCGAATAATAACTCTACGATTAAGTTTAAGGAACTACTGCTTAAAAAGCTGAAGTTTTGATCGAGGCATGAATCGAACATGCGACCAATAGCTTAGAAGGCTATTGCTCTATCCACTGAGCTACTCGACCTACCGACATTATACATATTTTGACGATTTATGACAAGAATCAATTTAAAATTATTCCGCGGAACCTCAACCGAACCCAAAGGGTGAAGGTTCCCCTCTTGATTTTCGCAGATTAACGCGGATTTAATCTTAGTTTATTCCTAAGTCTTTTCCGCGTAATCCGCGTAAATCAGCGGATACTCTTAAGTCCTATGCAAATAACAGCGTAAATACCATCGCAAAGAGAGATACAGTTTCAGCAATACCAATAACCATAAGGAAGTTACCAAAGCCTTTTCCTGTTTCTGCATAAGCATCTGCTGCTGCTGCTGAACACATAGCCTGAGTAACAGCTACTGCGCCGATACAAAGACCGGAACCCATGCCCAAAGCAAAGAGAGCGCCGTCTGAGTTTCCTGCTGCGTTTGTAGCAAGCGCGCCCATTACGATAAATCCGTATATAACGTTGGATAACGAAGTACCAGCGAAAACAGCCAAAATAAAGGGCGCAGGTTTGTTCTGAAGATAACATTTTTTCCACGAACCGATAACAGCAGGTCCTGACGCTGCCATTGCTAATGCCGCTCCTATTGCAGAAAGTCCAAAACTTCCTCCGATTCCAAGCCAACCTAATAAACCAACTTCCATTTGTAACTCCTATTAATTTATTTATTTTTTCTTTTGCTTTAATGCAAAAGGATTATATAAATAACCGGACCATTCCATTTCAAGATGATTACCGGCATATTCCAAAAGATTAAGACGAACACCGTGTACAATAACAGAAAGAGCTGTTAATACAAGGTTTAAACCATGCCCAATTACAAGGATTAAAACCGCAGCAACAAGCTTAATAATAAAATCTAATCCAAAGACTCCAAAGCCGTCCGCTGGAAGCGCCATTTGGTTAAAGATCTGAGCAATCATAGCGCCTGCCAACCCTACTGCAAAGAGACGGATATAACTTATAATGTCTGCAAAACAGCTTACGCACTTTAAGAATAACTGGAATGCATTGCCAAAACCTTTTCCAAGGTTTTTAAAGAAGTTGCCGCCATTTTGTTCGGCAAAAACAAGATTAAGTGAAACCCCGATAATAATTAACACCATTGCAAATTGCGGAAAGTCAATGCGAAGAAGCATGTTAAGCACCAGGAAGTAAAGGCCAAACATCATTATAAGAGTGCCTAACTGGGCAAAAGCAGTAAGTGAGGGAAGAAGGCTAAAAATTCTTTTTCCTCTTGCCCAAACAAGTTGTATTAAAGCAAATGTAAAACACAGAAGCTGTATATACCAGCCTGAATCAAGAGATTCTTTAGAAGCAATTTCAGGCAGACTAAATACTTTCTGCATTATAATTGGGAATTCTATATAAGTAACTGCATTATTAAACGGCGGAATAATCAGCACTTTTAAGAAAACAGGCAGATGTTCCTGCGGTATCTGGAACCATGCGCCGTTAATAGCGCCCCAGACTATCGTTGTAAATGTAAGTAACATTAATAGTTTTGCAACATCGGAGAAAGTCCCTGTTTTTATTTTACCGCTGACTCCCATAAATACAGCCAGCGAGAAAACTAATGCACCGTATCCTGCGTCGCCAAGTATCATAGCAAAGAAAATGCTAAAGAAGAAAAGGTAAGACGGGCTTATATCAAACTCGCGGTACCCTGGCACTGTTCCAAGGAACGAAAGTAATGGATGAATAACACGTACAAACGGATTACTTGCAATCTTTGTGGGAGGAGCATCATCCGGATCTGGATCATATGCTGATAAAGCCCATCCGTTTTCATGAGAGACTTTTTTAACCTTACCAAGATCGTATGCCGGAATATAACCTGTAAGCCAGGAAAGACTAAGTCCCTCAGGTATATCCTCTACTTTTGTCATGCCGCATACTGCAGTTTCAAATTCAAGTTCTTTTTCTATTTTTTCCATTTCGTTGTCTAAAGCCGGACGCCTGTCCGCGAACCCTTGAAGCTTTGCTTCTATTCCATCAAGCGCAGTTTTGTTTTCGTCCAGTTCCTGTTTTAATACAGATAACCTTTTTTCCGGCAGTTGAAACGGAGTAATTCCGGGTAATTTTTCTTCAAAGACAATCAGACGAACGATTGATTTATCGCCTTTAACTTTAATAAAATTATATTTTTGATCCAGCTGCGAAAAAACATCCAGGGAGATTTCATATAAATATACCGGAAGTCCGTAAGAAATAATTTCTCCGATTATAGAAGGGTCAAAATCCCCCCATCCTTCCAGACGGTTAACTTCCCTGCTTAAAACAACATATTTTTCTTTTAGTTCTTTTCTTTCTTCGCCAAAACCAATCATCAAATCCGGCAGATAAGGCCTCTTTGGAGCTCTTACTGCGTCTATTGAATAAGGAGCTTCTTCGTCCGTTCCAAAGACATCGGTCGCGCGGCGTCCTCTGTGCATACCTGCAGGTTTCTGACGGCGCTCCTCTGGGGTTCTTTTATCGTTTGGATCAATAGGTTCTTTTTTCTTTTTTGGCACTTTATAATCGCTTATTAAACCTATTGCATCTTCTACTTTTATTTTTAATTTTTGAGCATTCGAATTAATATTTATTGGGACATCTTTTTTTTCCAGATGTAAAACACCAACATCGCGAAGTTTTGTTAAGGCATCTTCCTGGGATTTTTCCTGTACCATAAGGCACACTTTCTTCATCGGTACTATCATATATATTTACCTCGCTGCCTTTTCGGTTCCGGCGGCGCTTGTTGCAGATTTTGCGATTTTTCCGCGCACAACAGAAGCGGTTTGCTGGTCCCCAAGATAAACCTGTATCTTTTTAATGTTACCGCGGGTTTCCGGTATTTTAACTTTTTCAAAAAGATTTACACGCTGTGTTGTTGTTCTAAGTTCTTTATCCAGTTTTCTTTTTTGCTCTTCTACAATTTCCGCTTCCAGTTCTAAAAGCAGAACTTTTTTCATACATTCAACTGCTGTATCAAGCCAGGGAGGCGTATGCATTAAATCGTACACAGAAACTTCAAAATCAACGCCTTCAAAAACAGGAATTGCAACACCTGCGATGTTTCCATGACCTGTTCTTAAACTTGTAATTTTTAAAATATCATTTGTAAAAACACCTGTCTCTCCAAAAACGGCAATCCACGATTTGAAAGATTCGTCTAACTGCTCTTTTTCAAGCTGCAGTTCTTTAAACCTTGCTTCTGTCAGTCTTATCTCTCCCTGTAACTGCTGCTTTTTAAGCATCAGGGTTGGCAGATAACGCCTGTACATTTTAAGAGAATCTTTCTGTTTTTTAAGCTCATTCTTCGTGAGCCTGATTTTTGCCATTTATCCCCCTAAAGGCGGCTGTCTAATCTTTCTTTGGCCAGAATTTATTTATTAATTCTGTGCGTAATCCTGTTTCTTCCGGGTTAAAGCAGCTTGAAAGAATCTCCCATCCTAAATCCAGCGCTTTTTCAAGCGGAATATTTACAGAAAGATCCATCATTCTTGATTCGAACTGCTGACCGTATTTTAAAAGTTTCTCGTCCCAGTGGGTCATGATAAAGCCCATTGCCTTTTTTTCCAGTGTGTCACGGAAAGCCGAGTATAACTTAATCATGCCGTCCATTAACGCGCGATGGTCTTCGCGGGTTTTTCCGTTAACCTGCTGCTTAAGACGGGATAACGAACCAAATGGTTCAATACGGCCGTTTTTAAGATAATACTGACCCTCTGTAATGTATCCTGTGTTATCAGGAACAGGGTGAGTAACATCGTCACCGGGCATTGTTGTAACACCAAGAACAGTAATCGATCCTGCAGTTTCAAAGTCAACGGCTTTTTCGTAACGGCTTGCCAACTGGCTGTAAAGATCGCCGGGGTAACCGCGATTGGACGGAACCTGTTCCTGAATAATCGATATTTCTTTC
>WQXC01000073.1 GCA_009785045.1 Treponema sp.
ACCCCGTTTGTTATTCACTACCTTGATCCGCAAAGCGCTCCCATAGATATTTCCGAAGTAAGAACTGCAATGGCAGGTTTTACTCACGGCGTTGCAGTGCAGAACCTTGGCTCGCCGCAGGATCGTCACTTCATGATTCGTGTTGAGGACAGGGAAGAAGACAGAGTAAGATCCGATGAAATCGTTCAGATTCTGGAAACATACTTTGGCAGAGGCAATATTGCGATGGTCAGGTCTGATTATGTCGGATCAAGCCAGTCTCAAAGGCTTATACAGCAGGTTTTCTATTTAATTCCGCTTGCGCTGCTTTTAATTTTAGTTTACCTGATTATCCGTTTTAAATTGCAATACGCTGTTGGAGCTGTAGTTGCTGTTCTTTATGACATTTTGGTTATTGTTGCTTTTATTGTATGGACCAGAATGGAATTTAATACAACATCAATTGCTGCGATCCTTACCATACTTGGTTATACGACAAACAATACGATTATCTTCTTTGACCGTGTAAGGGAAAATTTGCGTATTTATTCCGATCATTCGTATATTGATATTATTGATATCTCGCTGACAGGTATTTTAGGCCGTACGATTATTACAACTGCGACAACAATGCTGGCTGTTTTGGCTCTGTTTATCTTTACAACAGGAGCCATGAAGGATTTTGCCCTTGTATTGCTTGTTGGCATGACTTCCGGCGTTTATACAACATTATTTATCGTTTCCGGCTTTGTTAACTTCTGGCAAAATCAGGCGATTAAGCGGGAAAAGAAAAAGCTGGTTACGGCATAGTGAAAGTTGTCCGTGCAAAAATATTGGGTTTCTGCATGGGTGTGCGAAGAGCGGTAGAGCTAACGTCTGCGGAAGCGAATGCATCTGCAAGCAGCGGCTCTGCCGTTTTTACTCTTGGTTCCTTAATACACAATCCAAAAGTATTAAACGATCTCGAAAAACGCGGGGTAAAAGCTTTAAATGAACTGCCTGAAACCTGCGAAAATTGTTCTGTAATTATCCGCGCTCACGGAATAAACCCTGCCGCAGAAAATGACCTGCGCAGCAGAGGCTGCCGTATTGTTGATGCAACCTGCCCCAAAGTAAAGATGAGTCAGCTAAAAACCCGGGAACTTTCCGGCGCAGGTTACAGCCTGTTTCTTGCCGGAGAAGCGCATCATGCAGAAATCGAAGGTATTCTTGGGTATGTTGACGCTGCCGCTTTCTGTATGGTTGTAAGCGGCGCAGATGAAGCGCAGAATGCCGCAGCAGAGCTTTACAAAGTAAACAGCGGAGCAAAGGCGGCTCTTTTGGGGCAAACGACCATCTCCGAAGATGAATACAGTAATATCGCAAATGAAATTAAAAAATACTTTCCCAGCCTGGAAATCGCCAAAACCATCTGCGCCGCCACAACCGAACGCCAGCAGGCGTTACGCGAACTTTTGCTTGAAACCGACGCAGTGATTATCGCTGGAGGCAGAGAATCGGCTAATACGCGCCGCCTGCTGGCGATTGCGAAGGAGAGCGGTAAACCCTGCGCGCTGACGGAAAGCAGCGATGAGATACCGCTTGAATTTTTTAATTTTAAGACAGTAGGTTTGTGCGCAGGAGCGTCTACCCCCGATATTTTAATTGACGAAATTGAAGCTGTGCTGCTGGCTTCGACACGCTAGCCGTCAGGGCTATCCTTTGAATCCAATCGCTTTTAATGCGTTCTCTGTTTCAGATATTTCGTCATAAGGCATAACTTTATCCGCATAGATAATTGAGTTTTCGTGTCCTTTACCCAGAAGCAGTATAAGATCGCCTTCGCGCGCCAAAAGCAGCGCCTTGCGGATTGCGACAGGTCTTTCCGGTATTAGAAAAAGATTATCGCCGCGTTTAAAAACAGTTCTGTTTTGCTCGACTTTAATATCCGGATGTATGGCGGTTTTTACAACTCTTATTCCCTGATCTGCTAATACGCCTTTTTCTATTTCTTCCAGAATGTCCATTGGGTTTTCGCCGCGCGGATCTTCGTCTGTTAAAATAATTATGTCCGAATAGTGAGCTGCAATTTTACCCTGTTCACTGCGTTTTTGTGTGTCGCGCTCACCTGCCGAGCCGAAAACGCTGATTATTCTGCCGCTTGTTTTATCGAGCCTTGCGCGGAGCGGAGGGTAAATTGCCTGGAACGACGAAGGAGTATGCGCGTAATCTACGACAACTTCATAAGGCTGCCCCTTATTAATTGTATTCATCCTTCCAATTACCGGTTTTAATTTTTTTACCAGAGGCGCAATGTCGCGTAATGGAAGTTTAACAAGACCGGAAACTGTAAGAAGAGCTGCAAGCACATTTCCGGAATTATACGCGCCGGGAAGTTTGTCTCTTATTTCTATGCATTCATTCAATGCAGGAATGCGGATTACATACCAATTACCCCAGGCGCTGCTTTCGATTGCTTCCAGAAGAATATCACCGTCTTTACCGGCAGGACTGTATCTGAATATTTTTTGCTTTATTGTCTTCATTATGTACCGGGAGCTTTTATCGTCACCGTTAACAACGCCGAACGGTCCAAAAAATGATGATTCTTCCTGATGCGCGTAACGGTCTACTGCGCGGAATAAGTTTGTTTTATCGTCCCTGTATTGTTCCCATGTTCCGTGAAACTCAAGATGTTCATGGGTTATATTTGTAAGTACGCCGGAGCAAAAATCAACATCTCCAAGGCGGTTGGTTTTTAACGAAAGACCATGAGAGCTGGCTTCCAGTACGGCATATTCGCAGCCGTTATCTGCCATTTCACGCAGCAGTCTGTGAACCACAGGCGCTTCCGGCGTAGTTTGATGTTCAACGTTTGCTAATACATTATCGCCAAGACAATGCTGAACGGTAGAAATAAACCCTGCTTTTTTTCCAAGCATTGTTAAAAGCTGCCAAATCAGGTAAACAGTAGTGCTTTTGCCCTCAGTGCCTGTAACGCCTGTTACCAGTAAATTCCTGGATGGATAATTGTAAAAAGCTGCAGATATAGGAGACATTGCAAAGCGGGCATCTTTTACTTTTAAGTATACGATACCGTCTTTTTTTTCATTAATATCTTTTTCGTGTACAACAGCAACAGCTCCGTTTTTTATTGCATCATCAATATAGAGACTTCCGTCGGTATGAAGGCCTGGAAGCGCAAAAAACAAACTTCCGGGTTTAACATTACGTGAATCGTATTCCAAAGCATTTACAACCGGATTCATTATACCGTCAACTGAAATAAAGCCGGATTTTTCTGAAACATCTCTTGTAAAAAATTGTGAAAGACTGCGTTCCATTTGTTGTTCTTTTACTCCTCTGAAAATACAATCGCTGTAAATGTAAAAAGCTGAGTACCGGGAGAATCATATGCACCCGGCGGAAGTCCTGCCTTAACACAAATATAATCCAGATATTCATCCAGATTCCAACCCTGTTCCACAGGAACCTGGGGAAGAAGCACGCCAGAACGGCCGAGCCCTGTTAATAATAAACCATGAACGCCAACCTGTACACTGCGCGGGTTTGGGCATGGAATCATTGGAGATAAAGCTGATATCTCAATATGAAGATTCGGTAACTCAATTTTTTTTAATGATGGAAAACGCGGATCACTAAACGCTGCTTCCTTCGCCATGACACGGACTGTCTCGATAAGCGGCAGATTGGCTGTCATTCTTCCGATACAGCCGCGTAAGCTGCGTCCGTTTGCATTTACCATATGCAAAGATACAAACGCGCCGCATGGTGTGCCAAGGTTTGAGTCTTTCCATGTGTCTGCCGCAGACCAGGAAGGTTTACGCCCCTCCAGTTCCGAGGTTATTGCCTCGCGAGCCTGGGTAAGCAGTATCTTCTTTTCTTCTGTTGTTATGGTGAATTCCATGTCTTTATATATTATAATATAGGTACTTTAATTGGAACAAGGAATAATGTCAAAAGTTGTAAAAATAGGCGGATTTTCCCACATCCACCCTGTGTTCATAGGGGGGGATCATCCTGTAGTTATTCAGACAATGTGGAAAGACAGCCTTTCTGTTTCCGATCTGGAAGCAGCGGCAATCAGGATAGATACTCTTAAATCGATGGGCTGCGGTTTATTGCGTTTTGCCGTTCCTGATATAACATCTGCAGAAGTTCTTGGGCAGCTAGCTGTTATGGTATCGATGCCGCTGGTAGCGGATATCCACTTTGATTATAAAATTGCCCTGCGCTGCATGGACTTTCCTATAGCAAAAATTCGAATAAACCCCGGCAATATTGGCAGTAAGGATAAAGTACACGCTGTTCTGGAGAAAGCCTCAGCCGGAAATATCCCAATTCGTATCGGGGTTAATGCCGGAAGCCTGCCCCAGGACCTTCGCCAGAGGGTAGAGCAAGGTATGAAGACCTGCGAGGCTTTAGCAGAGGCAGCACAGCGCGAAATAGCCTATTTTGATGATTTTGGCTTTACCGGGTATCTGGTATCAATGAAAGCCAGCGGAATTGCCGATACTATAAGTGCGAACCGAATTCTCGCAAAAAAGACCGGCGCACCACTTCATGTAGGTGTTACTGAAGCCGGACCTTTAACAGCCGGGGTCGCCAGGAATACAGCGGCTCTTTTAACGCTGTTATCGGAAGGTATCGGCGATACGGTGAGGGTATCCCTTTCGGACACCATGGAGAACGAGGTAATCGCAGGCAGGGAGATTGTTGCGGCAGCCGCTCAAATAGCGCCTGATAATGCAAGGTTTCGCCGCCGCGGAGTGAATATCATTTCCTGTCCGCGCTGCGGCAGGCATGGTTTTGACACACATGGTTTTACCAGCCGCTGGATGCCGAAACTTTATGCCCTGGACAAGGATATTACCGTGGCAATTATGGGCTGCGAAGTAAACGGCCCTGTAGAAGCAAAAAACGCCGATATCGGCATCACGGGAGCAGGAGACAAAGTGTTAATTTTTAAACACGGCAAGATAATTAAAACTACCGCTGCCGATCAGGCCGACACAGTCTTTGAAGAGGAAATAAATAAACTATGAGAAAAATCAGGCATATATTTCTGATAATACTATTCTTTTTAACTGCTTCATTGTTTGCGCAGGCTGTTAGTCCGCCGTGGTGGCTGTCACTTGAATATGGGAAGCAAAAATTCCGTGACGGTGAATATGGCTCTGCTTTAATGTTATTTGAAGATGCCAGGCGGGACAGACGCGCCATGTACGAACAAATGGAACGTGATTTAATCAGCTTATTATCTCTGGGTGACGTGCGCCGTATCGGCGATTCACTGGAAAGAGTGGAACGTTATTCGAGAGATCGTCATTACACTGCAGCCACTGCGGCATTGCAGGAACTTTATTACCGTGTTCCCAAATCAAGTTTTAATAATTCTGCTGCTGCGGCGCTTGCGGCATTTGATAAATTAAAAAATTATCCGGAAGCCGAATACTGGATTGGTGAGGTTTACAGAATCGAAGGCGAGCTGCCTCTTGCGTTGTCTCAGTATCGCAGAGCATACTCTATGTCTGATGCCTCCGATGATCCCGGTTTTGGGATTGCTTTGCAGTATAAAATCGCAAGTATTTTAAGGATCAGGCAGGAATACACCGAGATGGAAAGAGTTTATCTTTCGATCATTAACGAACTGGATTCGCTCTGGTCAAACTCAAATAGAATTGAAAATGGCGCTGCGTCAGTTCCGCAAACGCAGGCTTCTGCGAATTTCGCCAGGTCTGCAATGACAAGAACCCTTAAAGATCATGGTGTTAACCGCTTTTTGGAATTATACAGGTATAACAACACCGCTGTAGAGCAAGCGCACAGGCTATTGGGTTTTTATCATGCTGCTCTGGGGCGGCGAACCACAGAACATCATCTTATGTTTGCATTTTTAATTCAAAATACAATAATTATAGAAGAAGTAAGAAGACGGCAGTTTGATTTTACATTTACTAATCTTTCAGCCCTTATAGAAGAAGCAAATAAAAACCAGCTTTTGGTATCTTATATTGACGAAGTTGAATATTACAAAACAATTTATTATTTCAGCGTTAGTCTTTTCAGAGAAGGGCAGACAGTAGTTGCACGTAACTTGTGGGATTTTTTGGCCTCTCAGCCGCAGGCAGGAGAATGGCACAGCCGCGCTGTTATGCAGATTCGTAACCCGCGCCTGGAACCAGTTGTACAAATGCCGTAAATAGAAAGCATACATTGACAAAAAAATGCAATTTTGTTATTGTTAAAAATCTGACAGATTATCCCGACGGGCAATAGCGCAGTTGGTTTAGCGTACAAGTCTGGGGGACTTGGGGTCCCCGGTTCAAATCCGGGTTGCCCGACTGGATAATTTGATACTATTCCTTTTGTCCGTAATATGCATTTTCTCCGTGTTTCCGTTCCCAGTGTTTTTTAATAATATGTTCAGGCAATGGTCTTGTTAATGGATTTATTGCCAGTGAAAACAATGCCATTTTGCAAATTTCCTCCAGGACAGCGCTGTTAAAAACAGATTCGGCAGCGCTTTTACCCCATGTAAAAGGACCATGCCCTGCTACAAGAACCATATTAATTATATCCGGATCGATTTTTCTTTTTTTGAATGTTTCTACAATCAAGCTGCCGGTTTCCAGCTCGTAATTATTTTTTACAGCTTCTATACTCATATAATCAGTACAGGGGATTTCCTGTACTCCATAATCAGCATGAGTTGTGCCAAAAACCGGAACGCCTTTTTTTGCCTGTGCCCAGGAAACTGCATATGTTGAATGAGTGTGAGTGATACCCATAACGGAAAACCCGCGGTATAAAACAATATGTGTGTTTGTATCGGATGAAGGTTTTAATTTGCCTTCAACTATATTTCCTTCCAGATCAACCAATACCATCATCTTTGGAGTTAATTTTTCGTATTCAACACCAGATGGTTTTATTGCAAATATTCCCTTGTCAGGATCGTAGGCAGAAGAATTTCCCCATGTGCAGATAGCAAGATTATTCCGCTTTATCTCCATGTTTGCTTCAAAAGCTTCTTCCCGCAGTGTTTTATAAACGTCCATAATATGTTTCACTCCATTGCAGCTCGTTTCGTAACCTGTTAAGATTTGTATTTTTATCGATAAGTACAAACTCTATACCGCACATTTGCGCCCAATCACAAAAATATTCTGCGTTTAGCGCGCTTGAATAAACTGAATGATGAGTGCCGCCGCATAATATCCATGCTTCTGCCGCTTCGCTTAAGCCAGGGTATGGTTTCCAAAGCGAGCGTGCAACAGGAAGTTTAGGCATTTCATGTTCTATTTTTATTGTCTCAATTTCGTTTACTATCATTCTAAAGCGGCTGCCAAGATCGACCAATGTTGCAAGAACTGCCTGTCCCGGTGCGGCGTTAAAAACCAAACGTGCAGGGTCTGCCTTGCCGCCGATTGCAAGCGGGTGTACTTCTATTCGCGGTTTTTTTTCTGCAATAGAAGGGCATATTTCAAGCATATGAGCGCCAAGAGCCGCTTCATTACCTGGTTCAAAGTGGTAAGTATAATCTTCTATAAACGAAACTCCGCCTTTTAATCCGGATGCCATAACTTTCGCGCAGCGTGTCAGCATAGATTGCTTCCAGTCTCCTTCTGCGCCAAAACCATAACCTTGTTCCATTAGACGCTGAACCGCAAGACCAGGCAATTGCGGCAAACCATGAAGATCCTGAAACGTAGTAGTAAATGCTCCTGCATTTTCCGCTTCCAGCATTTCTTTAAGGGCAAGCTCGATTTTTGCCTGTTCCAATACTGCGTTTTTTGCCGCATTGCTTTGATTTATCTCTGGTACAAATTCATAAGAGGAAATATATTCATCTGCAAGAGTCTGCGCTTTTAAATCCGTAACTTGCGCATAACGTGAAGCCAGATCGCCAATACCCCAGGTGTTTACCTGCCAGCCCATTTTTATCTGCGCTTCTATCTTGTCGCCTTCTGTTACTGCTACTTCGCGCATATTGTCGCCTAAACGCATTACTGTTTTATTTAAACCATCCTGCCTGGCTGCTGCTGCGCGCATCCATACGCCAATCCTTCTGCGGACTTCGTTATCCTGCCAGAAACCGGCAACAACTTTTCGCGGCAATTTCATGCGCGTATGAATATAACCGTGTTCCCTGTCTCCGTGCGCTGACTGATTCAGATTCATAAAATCCATATCTATCGCAGCCCAGGGAATATCGCGGTTAAATTGAGTATGCAAGTGTAAAAGCGGTTTTCGGTTTACAGAAAGCCCCTGTATCCACATTTTGGAAGGCGAAAAAGTATGCATCCATGTAATAATTCCCGCGCATGATGAACAGGCATTTGCTTCTTCAAACAGTGTACGGATACCTGAAGGCGATTTTGCCGTTTGTTTTAATACAATTGTACACGGCAATGAAGGATCTTTATTAAAATCATCCGTCATTATTCCTGAATGTTCAGTAACATGTTTTAAAGTTTCTTCGCCGTATAAGTCCTGACTGCCTACAATAAACCAAAATTCGCATTTTTTCAAATCCATATTATCACCTTTATTTCTTAAAGTTTTCTGCTGCGGTTTTTTCTATTATTAATCCTGCAGTATAACGTTCTAAATAATTATTAAAACTTTTTACATCTTCCGGATCCGGCTCTATTTTTTCGCTTTTAATATTAATAAAAACTTTTTCTTCCATAAACTGTTCAAGAGAACCACAACCATTTGTTTTTTGCAGCATAAATGCGGCAAGCAGCGCAATACCCCAGGCTCCGCCTTCTGCAGCAGAAGATTCCATAACAGAAACCGGCGTATTTAATGCTGCTGCCATTAATTTCTGACTAACAATTTTTGTTTTAAACATGCCTCCGTGTCCAAGAAGGCTTTTTATAGTAACATTTTCTTTTTCTGTTAATATATCC
>WQXC01000074.1 GCA_009785045.1 Treponema sp.
ATTTCGCGCCCTGTCATTCCGGGCATTATATTATCCAGAATAATTAAATCTGGCAGAAACTTTTTTACTTTTTCCAGAACATCAGGTCCATTGTCGCATTTTTCCACCACAAACCCGAGCTTCGAAAGCATAACTTCGAAAAAATCCAGGTTGATAGCTTCGTCATCTGCGATAAGTATCTTTTTCTGGGTATTCATGGCTCCCTCTTTAGTTTTCTAATTGTACACCATACTGCTCCGGATAGCAATAACATAAAAGCCAGAATTGTAAAAAATACTGCAAAATAATCGCCATATTTCGTATAAATTGTTGTTTTTGTTGTTAGCGGAATTGTTACATTCAGGCTGGTTTCCATGAATGGGGGAGCCATGGCAATTATTCTGCCGTTTGAGTCGATGGCACAGGTTTGACCTGTCGAAGTTGAGCGAACCATGGGGCGGTAATTCTCTACAGATCTAAAAACAGCCATTGTTAAATGCTGGTACTGGGCTGGGAGACTGTCTGACCATGCGTCATTTGACAGGTTTACAAGAACATCTGCGCCCCGGCGGACAAAGTTTCTTGAGATATAGCCAAATGTATCTTCAAAACAAATTGGTGCAGAAAAAGTAAATCCTGGTACTGAAAAGACCGTTTCTTCATCTCCTTTTTCCCAAAAATGCGTATCTGCATTTTTAAGCCAGTCATGTATTCGCGGGAATTGTTTTTGGTAGGGAAAATGCTCTGTAAACGGAACTAAATGGATCTTCCTGTATGTTGCTGTATTTAAGCCTCTTTCGTAAAGCATTGCTGCATTATAATCTACCCGGTTTCTTGCGCTGTCCATGCGCGCATCATCATTGCCTATTAAAAAAGGCACCTCATTCCCGGCAAGGTATTCCAAAAGCTGCCTTACAAGCGCCCATGAATTTTGATCGTCACGGTAGGTAGTGTGCCAGTAGATTCTGGGGATAAATGCTGTTTCAGGCCAAACTACCAATTGCGGCTTTGGGTTGGTAATAAGCGCTTCATCTGAAAGCCGGATTAAACTGTTTAGATCCCTGCGATAGATTTCGGTTACCTGCCATGCCGCAGGCGCTCTGGACGCTGCCCAGGGGTCTGTATTGTGCTGAATTAATGCGATATTCGCGGACGGGTAGGCGCCGGAGGCAGCCTTGCCGGAAAAATCTTTCATATTGATAAAACCGAAAGTCAGTGTTGCAACAAGCGCCGCAAGCCAAATAATACCGGAAATTTTTTGCCTAAGATTGATTTGCAAAGGTTTTTCTTTAATTACCTCTGCGAGCCAGAAGGAAGGAAACGCTACCAATGCGCTGACTCCCCACACTCCTGTAATGCTTGCAATCTGTATTAACGGTATCATACGCCATTGCGAGTAACCTGTAATTCCGTAGGAATAACCAAGAAATCCCTTTGTGCGCAAATACTCATATGCCAGCCAAATAACCCACTGTACAAGAAATCCGTGTTTTGGAAAAAATATAATTGCCAGTTTTAATAAAACAAAAACAACCGCCATGTAAACCAGATAGATACTGTATACGATTGTTCCGGCTAAGGGATGAAAATTCCCCAGCCAATAATTAAACAAGCCGTATGCGATAAAACCGTAAAGAGCTCCCCAGCCAGCGCATGCCAAAAGATTATTTTTATATATAACTATAAGGATTGGTATATATGCAAACCATGCGAGAAAGGAAAGTCCATTTTTAAAAATTATATTGGGAAAAGAAGCTGCAAACAGAACCGAAGCAAGTATTGTCAGCGCCAACTGGAAAAGTATTATTTTAATCCAGCTGTTCTTTGTTTCCATTTGTTACTTATTTGCTGCTTTTTTGTCGTCGTTAATTGCCCAGACAGCCTGTTTTAATTCGCGGCCTGAACGGAAAGCAACCGCTCCGTGCGCGCGAATGGGAATAGTTTCACCTGTTCTTGGGTTTCGCGCACGCGGACGCGCTTTACGCACTTTTACTTCGAATGTGCCAAAACCGCGCAGTTCAATTACCTGACGACGCATCAGCGCTTCTTTCATTTCGTCGATGAAGAGATCAACTGCATTGCGTATTTCTGCCCGGCTCATCCCTGTCTTTTCATAAAGGGCGTCTACAATATCGGCTTTTGTAAACTTTTTTAATGCCATAAATTACTGCGCTGCTTTAACTGTGTTGTAATAACGCTGCATTCTTGATTTTTTGCGTGCTGCCGAGTTTTTCGTTATTATTCCTTTTCCTGCAGCAGTATCAAGTTTTTTAATCATATCTTTAAGCGCTGCATCCGCACCCGGATCTTTTTTTTGCGCAAGCGCTACAAATTTCTTTACGCTTGTTCTGACTGCGCTTTTTGCAGATTTATTTCGCAGGCGTCTTTCTTCGCTCTTGCGGTGCCGTTTTTCTGCTGAACTTTTTTTCTTTGCCAAAGGACTACCTCCAGAAATTTCTGTTAATTATGATAGCTGATGATTATCTAAAGTCTGACGGACGTCTTTCTGTCCGTTTGCACTTTTCACATTCAGCCAAATTTTTTACCTTGCCGCTTTCAAAAAGGGTTTTCATTTTAACTTCTCCGCCGCAGGCGCACAAGAATCTCTGTGTCGCGCTGGCAGTACGGCTGTTTTTACTGGCTTGTGCCATTTTTTTCTCCTAAGAATTAAGTATAAAACCAGATTACAAAATTAAGGGATAAGTGTCAAGTTAGTCATTCATCTCCACTTCGCCTGGCGGGAATATATATAAATCCGGAAGTTTAAAAGTCCGGTTTAAAGCATACGACTGCGGGTTATGGAATTTACTTGTTGCCGAAACATGGAAGAAATGATTAAGAGGCTCATAATCCGGGGATTTAACCTTTATGGAAAACATGAACTCTTTGGTAATATCCGGAACATCTGCTGTTATCGGTGCAGGCCAGAAACTGAAAGCTCCCGGAGTACTGGGAACCATATTGAACGGATTCTGCCAGTTACTGTTTCTCATGGCTATAAGTTCACCTTCGCAGTACAGGAATACATCAATTCCGGAAACCGGTTCAAAACTTGCGCCGTTAAAAATTCGGCCTGCAATTGTTGGTATGTCAAACATCGGGTTAAGGCTTTTATAGGCGCTTATTCCGGAGCCGTCGTGCGGAGCTGTAGGCCGCATATTATGGTTTACAAGGCGAAGTCCTTTGTAAATTAAGGTTGTAATATCAGCCTCGATCTGCTGACGTTTTAAACTGGCTTGTTCAATCCTTGTGAATCCGCGGTTTGATACTATGTAATTTGGTTCGATGCGGTTAAGGGTATAGCAGATCGTGTCTATTCTGCATTGATAGCAAAGGCAATATTTTTCCGGATTGCCGCTGCTCTGTATTTCATCAAAAATGGTCTGCACCGATTCGAAAACCAGGTCTTCATTCGTATTGTGAATATCCATATCTAATACCTCCAGTTGTCCTTACTTAGTATACTACATGCTTTCGGAAATGTCTTTATAGTTTCCTTGAATTTGTGGTTTATATATACCCTGATAGTATACAGTGTTCGGATAAAAGAATTCACCATTTCCGGCTTAAAAGCACTGGAACTGTCACAGAATTTAAGCTCTTCATCTTCGACATATAAGCCTGTTTCAAAGGAAACAGGTTCAGGTATATCGATAATTATGTCTTCTCTTGTGATATCCAGACCTGCGTTTCGCAGATCTCCGGCAAGCTTTTCTTCGAATTGCCCGCGGTTTTCTATCTTTTTTATGGTAGTAAGATCGATTTTTTCAGGGGAAATCTCTGCTGCCGTGATAAAAATCCTTCCTTCTCGCACAGATTCGATAAGATTTGCATTGTTTTTCCAGGAATTATTACTTTCACCGGCTTTTTTCTGTCCTAGAAGGGTAAAAAGGCTCATATCATCAAGGTCATACAGGTCTTCTCCGGTTATTTGCCCGGTTTCCAGACTGTTAATAAGCGCTTTTTTGATCATTGCAGTAGCTGCGCGTACCTGACGGTGCCAATAAACTGTTCTGTACATAAGATATTTAGAAAAAAGGATTGATTCCACGTTTGGAATCAGGCGTGAATCGATATTTACACCCTTTTCCTTGTCAGGATGCAGCCGGGAAAGTATAAAATCGACATCCTGCGCTCCATACGGAACCCCGCAGTATCTGGCATCTCTGTTCAAATAATCGAGTTTATCCGGGTCAAGCGCGCCAGAAAGGAGCTTGCGGTAAAAAAACAATTCGTCGCCGGAAGCGTTTTTTTCCTTGTCTACAATGGCGGCAGTTAAAAAAGGATCCGCTCCTGTGGCTCCCACAAGGCTTTTCATGGGTTCCTTTAAAATTATATCGCCGGAAAGTGATTCGTGAGAGGAAAGTGAAAGTTCCTTTAATGAGTGAGTGTAAGGAAAATGCCCCAGGTCGTGAAGCAGACAGGCAGCAAGGAAGGATTTAACCCCCTCACCGGTAAGCCAGGCTGAAGCACCCCGTTCTGCCAGGTTTTGCAAAAGCCTCCTGCCAAGGTGGTATACACCGATAGAATGGCTTGCTCTTGTGTGGGTTGCTCCCGGATAAACAAGGTATACAGGACCTAACTGCATTATCCTTCCTAACCGCATAAAAGGGGCAGATTCTGTTAAAAGGGCCTGTTTTTCTGTCATGTAGATATGGCCCCATAAAACATCCCTTACAGGGTGAGAATAGTCTTCGGTTAATGACGCTTCAATAGTGCTTTTCATTATTCTGTATATTATAGATAAATTTCTTTTTTTTTACTAGAATATATAGTAGTGCGTATTTTTAGTGCAATTTGCCTGTTATTAATTGTCTCGTCGTTTGCTGTGCCGCAGGTTCAGGAGGAGCGTCCTTCCAGGGGTTCCATTCCGGAAGAGCTGCTGCGACCGGGAAGGGGAGAATCTCCGCGTTATCCCATAGATATGGTAATCGGCGAACTGGGGCAGGGGACTGCATCGATACAGGCATTTACTTTTGCCAATAATATTGGTCAGGGTTTTTTGTCCGGACAAATGGAGCATCCTAATCTAACTTCGATAAATTCTGTTATACGGGAAAGTCTTTTATCTTCGCTGGAAATAATTAATCCTTTAAGTTTCAGGCTTGGCGGAGGAAGAGAAGAAGCAGACGGCGCAATGTCTTTTTTAATACGGTTTATCGGAAGGGATCAGGGGATTTCCGGCGAATTATATGTTAGATTTGTAACAAGGCAGATACAGAGACCCGACGGAGAATTTACAGTATCCGGAAACTGGACATTTGAAGAACTGCTTTTGGATGAAGCAAAGGATCGCGAAACAGAGCATCAGGAATCGATATATCGATACGATTTTTATCCTTATGAGAGGTTTTTTTAGTTATGGCAACACCTGTAGGACGAATAGAAAAAGAATTTCTCTTTAAAGCGTTATACGACGAAAAACTGCCCATCGTATATGTTAAGGATAGAACAGAGCATACTCTCAGGCTGAATGACCCTGCGGGTGAAGAACTGGTTCTGCGTCCGGATAAGTCTTTGGGAAAGCTTAAAAATCAATCAAAACTGGTACTATTGTTTAATTACCGCGGGCAGGTAATCGATTTTAATGTAACAGTGCTGGCGCATAAAGAAGAACTAATTTATTGCAAAGCGCCGGATACGCTGTATAAAA
Organism: Treponema sp.; assembly: GCA_009785045.1. Classification (GTDB taxonomy): domain Bacteria; phylum Spirochaetota; class Spirochaetia; order Treponematales; family Breznakiellaceae; genus WQXQ01. The sequence goes on from WQXC01000074.1 coordinate 5,633, forward strand.
ACTTAGATCGCAATTATTTAAGAGTTGATGCTCCTTCGGATATAAAAATTCTTTTTACTTTCCGCGGAGATCGTTATAATCTTGCATTCCCGAAAATTCATGAATACGAAAATGTCGCTGCCGAAGACCTTGTTCGTAACCTTGATCATAAAAATCTTTCGGGTTTAATAAAACAGATAACAGGAATGTTAAGCAATTTTGCAGACGGATACCGCATTATAAACTTTAAAGATAAAAAACCCGAAACCCCGGAAGAAAAAATTGTTTCCGAAACCGGAAAAACTCTTTTTATTCCTTCGACTGTGGGTTTTCTGCCAAAGACAGACCCGTATCCAAAAAAACGCATTATCACCGAGGAACTATTTAAAAGATATCTAGAAACCACCGGAATTGGAAAAACATTCCTGGAAGAAAATATCGCCCGCTTTCTTAAAAATAAATTCGAAGACGGAATTTATTCCGATGCATGGATACCTATATTGTTTCATGAATATGTAATTGGTTATATTCATATCTGGATCGATAAACAAGGTAAACTTCCATTTGATTTTAGCATTCTTGATAATGTATACCAGTATGCAAAAGTGCTTGCCTTTGCGCTTAAAGAAAACGGATATTTTGATCACGGCAAGGTAGAAAACGAACCGTTTGCCGGCAAAGTTCTGGACATAAGCGCATCTGGTCTTCTTTTTGCATGTCCACTTGGAGCCAGTCTTTTATCGACGCTTTTGGTTGACGCTGAATTAACAGTTACTATAGAAGCGCCCAACCGCACAATTAACGTTGTGGGAAAAGTCGTACGCCGCTTTAAGGATAAATCTGCAGGTTACTTTGGCTGCCGTTTTATGAACATGGCGCCGGAAGACACCCGTTTCCTTTTTGAACATTTATACGGCAGACAAATCGACGCAAGCGACACAGAATTTTTAACCGGCCAGGTTTAAAAAAATAATTGCAAAAAAGCCTATGCAGTATAGTTGTTTAATTAAAAAAATGTGATAATATTAATTTATGAATATTAATATGAATAAAACCCTAATGGGGGGGGGGGGGCTTTTTAACACTTTGCATCCTTCTCCTTACAGCCTGCGATCTTTTTAATCCTGTAGATAACGATCTATTAAAAAGAATAGACAGGGAAATCGCTTATGCAAACGCTACAAAACTAACAAAAGTAACGTTGGATGTAGCTCCTGCGCAAGGTTCGTCTACCCCTGCCGCCGGATTGATAGTTAATCCTGCATTAAGACAGGGATTTGGTTTTCCGCTTCAATATTTTCCATCTGTGGAATATCATTTTGTCGAATGGCAGGCGGGCAACTGGGATGAAAATAATAAATGGGTACCAATAAAAGATCCTTCAATTGTAATATTTGAATCGCCAAATTCTACAATTACAAATGTTATTATAAATACAACAGAACCCATTACGCTGCGTCCATATGCAGATGAGAGACCGTATGTGCAGCATACTAATCTTGTTTGGGGAAATGTAGAGTATCTGGATCAGGTTATAAGAGTAAAATTTTCCCGCCGGATGGATCCTAAATCTTTAAACTGGAATACTATTAAAATTACCAGTTATACAAGAGACACTGATGCTTGGGTTAAAGATTATAATGAATCTGATTTTAATTTTAGTGATAATCCGGAAAGTGATCATGCAACTTTATATGAAAACGATACACTGCTGGAATTAAAACCCATCGGTGATGTTTTGGCAAACACCAGAATAGAAATAACTTTTAAACGAATGAAAAACGGTACCGAACCCGGAGTGATTGCGGAAGGAAATATCCAATTATCAAAGGATATTGTTATAAGTTATAGAAGTGGCCATACAAGAGGACCAAAGTTAAGGTTTGCTGTTGATGAAGATGAAAATGTAATACCTGTTAAATTTGCGACAAGAAACGGAAATACATGGAATGTTTGGGATGATAGTGATTATGATGATAGTAAACTAGCTCATAGAGTTTCGGATAATAAACAGGTTTATATTGTCTTTTTACCCGATAAAGAAACCACTGTTACAGGAATTCGCGTAACAGAAACGCAGATTCGCCGGCCGCCGCAATATCCTTCACTTGATAAAACAGTCATTGAGCGCAATATTAATTCTGAGTTTTTAACAGTCAGCAGAGCTCACATCGAAAAAGACTTTGCGGGAACAGAGGAATTTCCATCTGATTCTGAGCCGCTGGCGGTGCTTTATACATTAAAGACTTTTGATGATTCCTGGTTATATAATTCTTATGGAGGTGTGCGTCTAAAGGTAGAATTATACAATGGTATTAGTTATTCTGACGGCGCGGATAATACGCCAGAAGGACCTGCAATTGTACAAACAAAATTTGATACAGCACAAAAACCGGTACCAGATATTGAGCTTAAACCTGTGAAGGGAGTCCGTCTTGCTTTTGGTTATTATTCAAGTACTTTTTATGTGCAATATTATTTTAGTTATGGTAATACATTAAATCTTTATAGCCATTCTCAAGCTCACGCACTTCCGTATTGCAGTTCTGATTTTGCCGCCCAAGCACGTGGTGGTGCAGATATAAATGATTATAGTCTTGGAGAAATTCAAGTTACTGAAAGGTTTTGGCGCATTGTCCATTCATGGGCTTTGTTTAATGGGTATAGTAACATTAGTTCCGGAAGTTCAAGAGGAGATAATTTTCCTGTAACTAATGTTTCCTGGCAGGATGTTATTGTTTGGTGTAATGCATATAGCCAGCTAAGCGGTTTAACACCTGTGTATCAGATAAGCGACAGTGTAATTAAAGATGCGCACCTTGTTTCTAATAGTATTACAATGGCATCAACTAACGGCTTTCGTCTGCCTTATGAAATTGAATGGGATTATGCAGCGCGCGGGGGGATTAATACAGAAAGGGCTTTGGGGACGCCCTGGTTTTTTAATTATTCAGG
>WQXC01000075.1 GCA_009785045.1 Treponema sp.
ATTGATACCTCCATAAAAATCTGGGACGCAGAAACTGGCGATTTATTAACTCAGCTTGATGGCCATGACAGCACTGTTACAGATATTCACTTCACCCAGGACAGCAAACGTATCATCTCCTCTTCTTCTGACAGCACCATTCGCATTTGGGATTTAGATATTAACGAAGCAACAGGCGAAATAACCGGCAGCGAAACACTCAAAATGATTGGTTTTACAAACGGCGAATGGATAAGCATCACTCCGGAAGGTTATTATGTTGCGTCTCCCAACGGAGCATATTATCTTAATGTAAAAATTGGCGATAAAGTTTATGGCATGAACCAGTACCGTGAAATTTTCCGAAAGCCAAATGTTGTGGCGGCGCGGCTTATGGGCAGGGATTATTCCCAGCTTGGCGTAACAGATGATATACGTAATATATCAACAGGTAAACCAGAAATAGAGATTTTAAGTGAAACACTAAACGAAGCAAAAGATACAGTAACACTAATGATTAGCGTAAACGATGAAAGAGACAATCTAAAGAGGCTTGAGTTTTATCTTAACGACAGTCTGCTTGGAGATGACGTTTTAAGAGTTGTAGGTGACAGCGGTAATCTTAGAACAGAAAGCGCCGCCATCGCGGTAACTACAAACACACAAAGGCTGGTTTTTCAGATACCTATTCCTCTTAATAGTGAGAATAACAGGATAAAAATAATTGCGCATAATTCATCGAATGTTTTTGGAGAAAAAACTGTAGATGTAATCGGAAAACCGCAGGAAGGTCCGCCGAATCTTTGGATACTTGCTATCGGTATAAACCATTATCCGCACGAAAGGCAAAATATTTTTCATCCGCTTAATTATGCAGTTAATGACGCTCATGCCTTTGTAGAAAGTTTTGAAAAACAGGCAGGACCGGGCAAACCTTACAGGACAGTAAATGCACGGATTATTAGCGATCGTTCCGGGATACTACCAACAAGGGAAAATATCATCAATAATCTTGAGTATTTAAAAAACAGAAGCTCTAACGATCTTCTTATGTTATTTATTTCGTGTCATGGACTGAACGATGACGATGGCAATTTCTATTTTATTCCCAGCGACTTTTTTACTAATCCTGATGGTTCAATTCCTTTTAATGAAGCTGCTGTATCAAGTGAATATATAAAAAATGCCCTTTGGGACGCTCGCGGCAGAAAGATGGTCTTTATCGACGCTTGCCATTCAGGCAGTTTTGAGGGAGCAAATATGAGGGTCGATAATAGCCAGCTTGTTTCGTCGATTTCAAAGGAAAGTATTATAATTATGACTGCCAGCAAGGGGTCGGAACTGTCGGAAGAACACTTTTCTATATCGCATGGTGCTTTTACATTTTGCTTTTTAGAGGGAAAAAACGGTAAAGCCACCGCGCCGGGAGAAAAAGATGTCCATTTAATGGAAATTTTTTCGTATGTAAGACGGAATGTACCGCGTGTGGTCAGAAAAGGGCCGCAAACCCCAGACATCTTTTTCCCTGTCGGTCACCACGGCGACCAGATAATGGCAATATTGGATTAATTTCCATATTTAAGGAAAAAACCAGGCTCCTTTTCGTACTATATAAGTAACACTTTAACGAAAAGGAGTTTATCGTTATGAAGACCACTACCCTATTTAGATTTTTAATGGCGCTTGCGTTATTGCTGGCGCTGCCGTTACAGGGATTTACACAAACCAATCAGCCGGAAGTTAATATTTACAATGCCGAAGGTCAGGTTGTTTTTTCGTTTTTATTGGATACGCCTGATCCAGACATGAGAAGAATACCGGCTTCGGTCACTTCTCTAAGGCAAAGAGACCCTGCTGCGTTTGTGCGGCTTTTGGCAGAATACATCAACGAAAATTCAGAATGTGATTTTGAACGCGTAAAAAAAGCGCATGACTGGGTTGCTTTAAATATCAGATACGATACCCAATCTTATTTTTCAGGGCGTTATGCATCCCAGAATGTTGATGCAGTAATAAAACGCGGTAATGCTGTTTGTGCAGGATATGCCGATGTTTTAAAATACATCCTTGATGTTTTGGAAATAGAAAATAAAGTAGTTTCAGGTCATGCCCGAGGACATGGCAGCAATTTGTGGAACAATTCAAGTGCCATGAGTGTAAACCACGCCTGGAACATGGTAACTATATACGGAGAAAAATATCTTATAGACAGCACATGGAATGCAGGCTCTCTTAACGGCACCTCTTTCCGCGCTTCTTATAAAACAGCATATCTTTTTGCCAATCCAGTTGTTTTTATACATAAGCATTTTCCTTCGTACAGCGAAGATCAGTTATTGGATAGACCGCTAAGCGCCGAGGAATTTTTGGCTCTTCCTTTTGTAAGACCCAGTTTTTTCCAGGCATTTGAATCATGGCCGGAACTTGCAAGAATTAACGAAGTTATTGCCGGAGAAGAAATTAATCTGGAGTTTTCTTTAAAAGAAGGTTATGAACTTTGTTATACCTGGTATAATCAATCCGGAGCGTCGCTCATGTCACGTTATCCTGCAAAAATGTCTTCGTACAAATTTAATGTGCCAAAGTTAAATCCCGGCAGATATAAACTGGTAATATTTGTTAAAAAAACCGGAGAACGCACTTACTGGGGCTGCGCAGAATACGGGTTCATAGTAACTGCAGCGCCGAAAGAAGCAGACGTATAACAACAATCAGCTTGCGAGGAGCTTACCCATCAATGGAATTAAAATAAATGTTGCGGCAGAGCTCCCCAGGCTGGAAAAGAAAAATACCAAAAGCGCTCTTGTTATCCTGTTTCTGTAAATACCTTTTAAACTGGTGGAATCTTCTGTAATGTTTTGCACATCCGAGACGCGCGGTTTACTAAAGGTCGCCTGAACAAGACCAGAAAGTATTCCTACTCCAATAACTGGAGTAAGCGATGTTAACGGCGCTCCAAAGAACGAAACAAGTATCGCAAGCGGATGCCCAAGAGCGATGATTGCTCCAACGGCTGCAAGAGAACCGTTCCACAATATCCAGTTCTTTATCATTTCTAAACCCAAATCTTTTCCGGTGGTAATAAATCCGGCAGCGATTAGCCCTATTATCGCAGCGGGAATAATAAATTTTGCTATCTTGGAAAAAAATCCTTTCGGCGGAATTTTATCAAGTTCGCTAACATCGGCGGATACTTCGCCGGAAGCAAGTTTTTCAAGGTGCGCTATCATCCCCTGCATGTGCCCTGCGCCGACTACTGCAGCTATTTTTTTCGGCTCCGCTGCTTCCGGCGGGGTTGATGTCCAAATCTTTGAAGCAAGGTAGCGGTCTCTTTCGTCGATTAAAACAGCTTTAACGGCGGGCAGATACGCCGCAAGCTCGCTCATCATGCCGTCAAGTTCGTTTTTATCTTTTAAGTTTTCTATTTCCTGTTCGTTTAGTTTTTCTGTGGTAAAGGCAGACGCCAAAAGCGACGCCAAAAGTTTTGACCTGCTCCAAAAACCGCATCTTGCCCACGCCCGCCGTAAAGTTGTATGCACCTCACGGTCGCAAAGACTGTGCGGAATACCCATTTCTCCGGCAGCGGTTATCGCTGTCCTCATTTCTTCGCCGGGTTTAACGCCAAGTTCATTACCAAGACGGCGCTGGAAACTTGCTAAAACAAGGTTTGCAATTAAAAGAAACCCCTTGCCTTCCCTGAAGACTTTAGATAAATTTAGTTTTTCCCAATTATCATTTTGCGTAATCGAATTGTAGCGTCCCTGATCAAGTTCTACGCAAACCATATCCGGTTTTTCGTTAGAAATAATGTTCCGCACTTCTTCGATGCTTTCGCGGGAAACATGCGCTGTTCCTATTAGTTTAAATTCTCTTCCGTTCAGCGTGATTGTAACTGTGTTGCTGCTCATTTTCCTGCCCTTATACCAAGACCTTTTTCTGTTAAAACCATTTCATTTAACCGCCACTCTACGGTACCTACAACATCAAGGTCCTGAACCATTAAATAATATCTGTCTGCTATAGCTCTGTTTCCCCTGATATCATAATATGAAGCAAGATAAAAAAGCATTTGAGACTTTGTAAAAATATTTTTTTCGCTCTCTACTAGCATGGTAACATTATTATCGCCTGACAAATCATGATAAAGCCTTAGCATGGCAAACTCAAGCGTGTCTCTTGGCGCTGTACGCATTACCTGCGCAAGGAACTGCTTTGGGTCTGCTTGTCTGCCGGCGCGCATCCAGTTAACGGCAGCTAACAGCGCATAGCTGTACTCTCTTGGCGCCTGTTTGTATGCTTCCAGAAAAGCGTCTCTTGCAAGCGCCCATTGTTTGTTTCTCATTCTGATAATGCCAAGCGCTTCAAAGGCAAAATAATAATCCGGTTTAAGTCTTGCCAAAATAGTATAATCGCGTTCTGCACCGGCATAATCTCCTGCTTCATCTTTTAACGCTGCGCTGTAAACATATGCCATAAAAACATTTGGTTCAATTTCGACGGCGCGGTTAAAATCCGCAAGAGCTTCCTGCCTTCTGTTCATATCCAGCAATACAAGCCCGTGATCAACAAGCATCCAGTAATTATCCGGTTCAAGTAAAAGAGCAGCTTTTAAATCTTCAAGCGCATCGGCGTAAAAACCTGCGCCTTTATAAAGCCTTGCTCTTTCGTGCAAAGGTCTTGCCCAATCAGGATACAAAGATACAGCGCGGTTTAAAAGCCGTTCTGCATTTCTTGATTCTCTGTTATAACGATGCACTGTTGCGCGTCCTACAAGAGCTTCTCCGTTTTCCGGCGCAGCGGCAAGCGCTCTGTCAAAATAATTAGCAGCAACACGCAGATTTTGATTCCTAAGGCTGATATTTCCAAGGTCGTTAAGCGCTCTTACATTTGCAGGATCTATCCTGATGATATTATCAAGAGTGGTTCTTCTTTCCCTGTCTCTGCCTTCAATGGCGGCAGCATCCGCTATTATCATAAGAGCATCGGTGTTTCTGCTGTCCGATGCGATTATAGCATTGGCAATCCTTCTTGCATCTGCGGTTCTTCCGGCAGAATTTAGTATGGAAGCCTGCATTATCCTTATTTCGGTTTTTTCCGCTTCTTCTCTTGGGAGCTTTCCGAACGATTCCAGCGCCGATGTATAATCCCTGCGTGTTAGATGCCCTGCAACTTCCGTCAGAACGGCTTCCAGGGTATTTTCCTGCCCAAAAAGCACATGAGAAAACCCTAAAATAAAGAACAGCAGCAGACCGCTTCCAATGTATTTAATTTTCATGCTATTATATAGTATACAATAATTAATAAACCGGCAAGTTACATCCAAAAGTAACCGGATTTATGAGGGGATAAGGAATTACATGAGGAAACCTTTAGCGTCGCGTTTAATCGGTCTTGCAGCTTTGTACTGTGTCATATTCTGCCTTATAGTAATTCTGCAATTTTCAAATAAGGGAAGCTTTTCCATTTCTGCGGGAGCGATGACCATAAGAGGCAGCTACTCACAATCGTCGCAAATAACGCCGCAGGAAGCATTACATGAAGAAGCGCAGGATATATCCGGGGGTGTAAAGGTTTTTTACGGCGGGCTTGAGTTCAACCTAAAGGAAGAACGCGGCAAAGGCCTGATACTGATGGATATTAACGGAATAAACAGGCCGGTAAATCCGGAATTAATGATCATTACAGATAATATAGCGCGTTTTATTCTGCCCGGCGGAACAACGCTTACATTTAATTCGATTGATTCAGCGGGAAGCAATGAATTGCAGATTTATGCAGAGTTTGCGGCAAACATTTCAGAAATTACAATTCCTGTTATTCCCCGCCGTTCGTCGCTTGTCAGGGATTCAGGGCAGCTTGGCATCATGTTCGCAGGCTCGCGGTATGTATTCAGCAGTCTTGGGCAGGAACTTGAAAATGGATATTTAAGCCTTTCAAGAGACAATACTTTTATTTCGTACCGCTCAAGGGGAAGACAAAGAGCGTTTGATCCTGCAGATTATATAATCACGCAGGTGCAAAATTACGACAGAGTTTTAAGAACATGGCAGGATACAAATTTTGTACAATGGAATCAAAATGCTGCAAACCTTAATAACGAAGATGATATTATCGCTTACAGTGCGCAATCGCTTTTACGCGGCAATTACGCGGCTGCCACAGAAGCTATCTCGCGCGATTTTATAAACAGCCCAAGGCAGAGTTACAGATCGGCAGGATTCATAGGAGGAATGTCTGGCGCTTACACTTCGTTCCTGGCTTCGGAAAACGATAGAATGAATCAGATTACCCGTTTAATAAGAGAGAGATCCCTTAACATTTTAAAACAGGAACATATTTTAAATTTCCTGTTCACACGAAGCAATTTAGTCCTTGCCAACGAAGTCATCGATATAATTTACGGCGCAAGTCCGGATATGTTAATCTCAGATTACTGTCCTGGTCTTTTGGAAGCTTTTTACGACATCAGACGCTGGCGCCCGGAAGCAAGCAATATTATCGATCATTTATCTGATCAGATTTTAGTGCTGGTTTCTGAAAATATAAACCGGGATACAGATCATGACGCTGTTTACGCATCAAGCGCCGAAAGCAATAATTCCGAATATAGTTTAAGGCTTGGAAAGGCGCTTGTATTCTGGGCAGACACAACCCAGAACACTGAATGGTCAGGGATAGGAAAATCATTAATACTATCTGCGATATCAAGCGGAAATGCCGGAAGACTTCATAACATTTTAAATCCGGCGGATTACTATCCAAGAGAAACATGGCTCACCAACGAAGGACACTGGGCATGGACTGTTTCACCGTCTGTCAGAGCATCGTACATAGAAGGCAACCTGAACTTCGCCGTTTCGTTTCCTCCCAATATGTCACATCATTTAATAATCCGCGGAGTCCGTCCTTTTATCAGAATACAAATTCACGGAATGGATTGGAGATCAGACAGTCAGTTTGAACGCTACGATTCGTCCGGTTGGGTGTATTATCCGGAAAATCAAATATTAATATTAAAACTTAGACATCGCACAACAGTGGAGAATGTCAGATTAATTTACAGAATAGAAGAACCGCGGCCGGTTGTTGAAGCAGATACAGAAACTGAAACAAACCCGGGAGTTACCGTTGAATAGGCGGGAATTTTTTCTTTTAGTAACTATTGTCCTGGCAGTTTTATTTATCGCAGTTTTATGCAGTATAATTTTTACATGTAAAGGCAAAGAAACGCCGTATGAAGAGACAGAAATATATATCGACATTGATGATCCGGAAGAAACAGAAGAAGAAATTTTAGACGAAGAAGAGGAAGATTCAGGAGTTCGCGTTTCTTATCAAACTCAGCGGCCGCTGTCTTCTCTTTCTGGGTTAAGCCGGCTTCATGGAATGGGTGTATATGTTTCAGAAATCGATCCTATTAATTACGAAAACCCCGATCTTGATATTTTAAGGCATATGGGCGCTGACCAGTTTTTAATTTCATTTCTTGCAGGCGAACAGCATTACCGCGAAGGTGATGTAGACAGAGCTATTTCTGAATATACGGTATCTATTAACCGCAACGGCGATTTTTTGGAAGCTTATATTTCGCGCGGGAATGCATGGATGAAAAAACGCGAATACAGCCGCGCCATTGATGATTATACCCGCGCTATCAGGCTTGATAACACTAAAGCGGAACTATACAATTACCGCGGTTACGCAAGGCTTGAACGCAGAGAAATGAATCTTGCTATCGAAGATTTTTCGCGCGCTATAACAATTAACAGAAATTATGTTGATGCTCTTGTTAACCGGTCACATGTCTTATACCAAACCGGAAACTATATTGGCGTTATAGAAGATTGCGACAGAATTATTGCCCTGGAACCATTAAATGCAGTAATCTGGAACAGGCGCGGCAGCGCATGGTATGCAAGGGAAGACGACGACAGGGCAATAAGGGATTTTACAGAAGCAATAAGGATAAGGGGTGATTATGCTCTTGCCCTGTACAACCGCGGAAACGCATGGTACAGCAAACGTGAGTACGACAGAGCTCTTGCTGATTTAAACAGATGCCTGTCCATAAATCCTTCATATGCTGCGGCATATTCAAGCAGAGGAAATATTTTCCAATTAATGGGAAACAGAGAAAGCGCCGCGGCAGACTTTGCTGCAGCAGAGCGATTGCAAAACAGGTAGATTTACTCTATTACCCTGTCTAAACCTTCCTTAAAAAGTCCG
>WQXC01000076.1 GCA_009785045.1 Treponema sp.
CGATATAGAAGGACTGCGGTATGCAAAAATTGTAATCGCAACCGACGCAGACTTTGACGGTTTCCATATCCGCAATCTGCTTTTAACATTCTTTCTTTCTTATTTTGAAGAACTTGTTACTGCAGGACATGTTTATATTTTGGAAACGCCGCTTTTCCGCGTACGCACAAAAAAAGAAACCCGTTATTGTTACACAGAAAAAGAGCGTGATGAAGCTGCTGCCGCGCTTGGTTCTTCCTCCGAAATAACCCGTTTTAAAGGACTTGGCGAAATTAGCCCTAAAGAGTTTGGGCAGTTTATCGGCGAAGATATGCGCATTGTACCTGTATCTGTAAGTACTTTAAAAACAGTTCCGCAGGTTTTAAACTTTTACATGGGCAAGAATACGCCGGAAAGACGCGAATATATAATGAAAAACTTAATTGAGGATGCTGGTTAAAACCACCAAGGAGGATTTTGTGCACGAACCGTATTTTCCCGATCTTGGTATTGTATATCCCGAACAACCAGATGCTCACATGGTATCTGTACCTAAAGTGCGTGAACTGGTAGTTGATGAGAACTATCCTTTTCTGGAAAAAACATTCAGTTTCAGGTTTATGCGCCGTCTTATGCATCTTGGGGTCTTTACATTGATGTTTGTTGCCGGGTTTTTTATTCATGGCATGAGGGTAGAAGGGAGAAAAATCCTTCGCAAAAACAGAAAGCTGCTAAAGAACGGCGCCATGACAATTTGTAATCATGTTAATCGCTGGGATTATCTTTTTGTTTTACTGGCTGTACGTTACCGCATGATGTTTTTTCCAGCGTATAAAGAAAACCTGAAGAGCCGCGACATGGACTTTATCCGCCTTGCCGGCGGCATTCCGGTTCCCGACGAAATAAGCACAATGAAGTATTTTAACAAGGCCTTTGATGAAATCGTTCAAAAAAAGATATGGATACATGCATATCCCGAAAGCACAAGATTCGATTATTTTAATTACTTAAGACCTTTTAAAAAAGGCGTATTTTCGATGGCGCACCGCTATAAATTACCAATCATTCCGATAGCCATTTGTTACCGCAAGTCTCACTTTCCGTTTACTCTGTTTAATTATTCCAAAACAAAAAAAAGAGGAGTGGAGTATCCGCTTATAACAGCTAAAATAGGCGAACCGGTTTTACTGGATGAAAGCCTTGGCCGCAAGGAAGCAATACAAAAACTAAGAAAAGACACCCACGAAGCAATGATTAACCTAATGGGAATTAAAAATAACCCGTATCCGGCGGAAGGGGACTAAGATCGCACCCGCAGGTGTGGATGGATGACTAAAAAAAAGGCTGTCGTTCAGACAGCCTTTTTTATCTGTAAGTAAACTTACTTCTTTACCAATTCTTTAAAAATTGCGTGGCGCTTTTCGTCCTGCATAAGCAGATTAACTTTAAACTGACCATCGCGATATCCGCGATTGATGCAAGTTTGCTTGAAGCTTTCAAATGCTTCCGGACTAAGGAGTGCGGTTTCCGGCGCTTTAACGCGGTTAGAAGCGCGTTTGTCGCGGTATTCGTCGTTGTATTCCATCAGGCATTTGTCGAGGTAGTTTGTAAACTCTTCTGCTTCTGTAATGGAAATATTCTGGTTTGCAAATTCATAATAGAACTTGTAGTTTGATTTTTGCGGGTCTGCGAAACCTACAAAGAATGGAGCAATTTTGCCGGTCTTTTTCATGGTTTCGTGCATTGCTTCGATGAATTGGCTTTCGTGCAGTTTTTCGCCGGTAAGGCTGATTGTTCCATTTGTCTTTTGGATAAATTCTATCATTGGGAATTCGTTGTAGAAACCGGTTATTTCGACAAGGTCAGTTGTGTTGTAACGGTAAAGCCCGGAGCAAGTGGTTACTAACATGCAATAGCGCTGACCTTCTTTTACTTCGTAAGCCTGATAAATTTTTGGGTTTGCGCTTTCAATTTCCGATTCATGGATAAATTCTATGTAATTTTTATGTCCAAAAACTACCGTGTCTCTTGAGTTACTCTTAAGAACAACGCCGGCTTTGCATTCTGTGGAAATATATCCAAATTCGTGGAATACGCTGTCAGACGGGAAAGAATCTCTTACTCTGTCGTAGTAAATTTTTGTATTACCGCAGAACCAGCATGTAACAAGCTGTAATTCCGGCCAGTAATGTTTGGGCAGCAGGTTTTCGTGGCGGCTTTTAAGCTTTCGAAGTTCTGCCGCGCGCGCTGGTTTAGGTTTAATATACTGTTGAATTGCTTCGCGAATTTCTTTTGGTATATCAAATTTTTCGCTCATTGTGCCGTTTTCGATATCATTGCAGTATTCATCAAAATGTTCATTAATATGAAGCTGCATTTCTATTAATGTGCTTGGATTTGCAGTAACAATAATTGAAATATTCTCGGCTAACCCCATGCGCATTAATGCATAATATCTGGCTTTGTAATCGGAAATCTGGAATACATCAATAGGTGATGAATATGTCTTTTTCATAAAACCAGGAACATCACGCTGGATAACGCCGGATATCGAACCAAACAGTGTTCCGTCCGGTGCGGTGCCTTCTATTGCTTTGCCTACAATTGAAAGACTCTTGCCGTAGTAAACACGGGGTTTTGTTTTCATAAACGAGTAGTACCAGATTTGGCTCATCGTTTTGTATACATTTTTGTAGTATTCATTTGTAACCGGAATCCATTTTGGTTCCTTGGTTGTTCCCGAAGTTGTAGCGTAAAATTTTGGCTTTCCAGGAAATAGAATATCCGATTCGCCGTTTTTATGCCTTTCTACATAAGGGCGAAGATCCTCATAGTCATTTACCTTAACGTATTTCTGATACAGTTCGAACATTTCTTCCGGTGTTTTTGCATTGATAATTTCTTCAAAGTGATGTTCTTTTCCGTAAACTGTGTCTTTGGAAATACCCAGGATATGCTTTAGTGTTCCTGCCAGTGCTTTTTTTCCGTCTTTCGACCGCTTGTTCAATTGTGCGATTCCTATTTTTCCGACAATTGTAAGCGCCAGTTTTGTCAGCCACCATTGCTTAGTTCTTGGTTCTCTCATAAATTCCTCCCGTTTAATAGTAAGTTAATTAAGCCTTCCCATTTGCCGGCGTACATCAGCATTGTAGGTCCCTGAGGTTCTCCGTACGGTCTGCGGCGGTTGGGGTCCAGGCGGAAATATCGTTTATTACCTGTTTCCAGGCAGAAAAAATGCATCCCTGCGTTAAATGCTCCAAGCCCGTCTGTTTCTTCGCGATCGCCAATTACCAGAACTTCTTCCGGTTTTAAACCCATATTTTTGGCTATCTGCAGGAAAGGCCGTACCGCCGGTTTCTGCGCGCCAAAAGATTCCGGGCCGTATAGCGGAACTTTTTGTGAAATAGATAATCCAAGAGCTTTCATTCGTTCTTCCAGAACGGGATAATCAGAGTAAACTGCGCCTTTTACTGAACAGGTTGATGATTCCATTTGTTTTAAAAGTTCTGGAATTCCCGGTCTTGGTTTATAATGATTTTTTATCACCCGAATCATGCGGGGCATATACTTGTTAAAATACCAAACTTTTAATTTTTCCGGCGATTTAATGCTTCTCTTTCCCATTTCCCAAAAGAAAGCTCTGTTATAATTTTCCTGTGATAAAAAATCGCGTCCGGCAAAGCGGCTGCGAACAAGCCGCTCCCTGTGAATGCGGAAAACATCAAAGGGATTTGCCGATATTAAATAAAATGCAAAATTTACATTGTCATAAAGAGTTCCGTCAAAATCAAAGATGATACCTTTAATATTGCGCAGCATTTTTTTACAGGTAGTTTCGTACTGATCCTGCTCCTGCTCGAACGATGGGTCTGTTTGTAAATTAACCCAATGTACAGTAGATGAAATGCTTGTCACTTTACCAGCTCTTTAAACATTGCATGACGTTTCTCATCCTGCATAAGCAGATTGAGCTTAAACTGTCCGTCACGGTAACCGCGGTCGATACAGGTCGCTTTGAATCTTTCAAAGGATTCTGGTCCTAAAAGAGCTGTTTCCGGCGCTTTTACGCGGTTAGATAAGCGCTTTTCCTTGTACTCAGGATTATATTCCTGCAGGCAGTTATCAAGCTGAGTTGTAAATGCTTCTGCTTCGCTGACAGAAATATTCTGATCTGCAAATTCAAAGTAAAACTTGTAATTTGATTTTTGCGGATCCGCGAAACCGACAAAGAAAGGAGCAATTTTGCCGGTTTTCTTTTCTGTTTCGTGTACTGCTTCTATAAACTGTCTTTCGTGCAGTTTTTCTCCGGTAAGACTGATAGTTCCGTTTACCTTCTGGATAAATCTGATTAAAGGGAATTGGTTAAAGTAACTTACAACCTCAATAAGGTCGTGCATGTTATAGCGGTAAAGACCTGAACATGTAGTAGCCAGCATGCAGTAACGCTGACCTTCTTTTAGCTCGCTAACCTGATAAATTCTCGGGTTTGCATTATCAACATCTGATTCATGAATGAATTCAAAGTAGCTCTTGTGACCGAATACAGTTGTTTCCGGCGTATTACTTTTTAATACAAGGCCTGCTTTGCATTCAGTTGCTACATAGCTGAACTCATGGAATACGCAGTCGGGCGGGAAGGAGTCGCGTACTTTTTCATAATAGATACGCGTATTTCCGCAGAACCATACGTTTACTACCTGAAGGTTCGGCCAGTAATGCTTTGGAAGCACTGTTCCATAACGCTCTTTAAGTTTTCGCAATTCGTCAGCGCGGGCAGGATTCGGCTTACAGTGGGTGATCATTGATGCGCGGATATCTTCCGGTATGGAAACCCTGCTGCTTATAGTTCCATGTTCGATGTCATTGCAGTAGTCTTCAAAAAATTCATTGGCATTGGTTTGCATTTCTACAAGGGTACTGGGGTTAGCAGTTAACAGAAGAGATACGTCTTTTTCAATACCAAAACGCATTATGCTGTAATAACGTGCTTTATAATCTGCGATATGAGAAACATCCAGCGGAGCTGCATAGATTGACTTCATAAAATTGGGAATATCTCTTTGCATAACGCCGGAGATTGACCCGTAAACAGTACCGTCCGGGGCGGCGCCTTCGATAGCTTTGCCTACAATGGAAACTGTGTAATTATTAAACACTTTTGGTCTGTTCATGATCATGGAATAGAACCAGCCCTGGTTCATCTTTTTATATACTTCCTGATAATATTGCTCAGTGACAGGTATCCATTTTGGTTCTTTGGTAGTTCCGCTTGTTGTTGCATAGAATTTTGGCTTGCCCGGGAAAAGAATATCGGCTTCTCCGTTTTTATGACGTTCAATATATGGGCGAAGGTCTTCGTAATCGTTTATTTTTACATTTTTACTATAAAGTTCGAATAACTCATCATCTGTTTTTGCTGCAAGTATATCGCTAAAATTGTGTTCTTTTCCATATACTGTATCTTTTGAAGTAAGAAGGATGTTTCTTAAGCAATCTGCAGCGGATTTCTTTCCGTTTTTAGACGCTTTTTTCATCTGCCTTAAACATTTTTTTCCTACAATTGTGAGCAGTAGTCTGATAAGCCACCAGCCTTTTACTTTTGTCGATTTCATAACCTATCTCCTTGATCATAATTATATTTAATCTACTGGGAGTATTATACAGAACAAAACACTTTTTGTAAAGATGTCAAAAACGACAAATTTGTCAAACTCACCACTTGCTTTCTTGACAAGTGCATAGGTAGTGTATCATAATTAAAAGAGTTCAAATAATGACTGTTTTTGGTAAAAAACCTAAAAATTGTCGGAATTTACTATTTACTGGTCAAATAAAGGGGACTGTATAGCCACCCTTATTCACTAAAAATGGAGATGAAAGATGAAAAAGATGATTTTTGTAGGGTTGGCAGTGCTAATGGCGTTTGCCTTGATTTCCTGCGACATGGTACCTATCGCGATCCTGGGCGGCGACGAATTTGTCCAATACCACCTGGACGATAATGGTCAATTAACCGCTATGACCCTTACTCTTGACGGCGGCAGCGCAAGCAAGAATGTATCCCGCGCTCTGTTCGACTCAATGGCAAAGGCAAGTTATGACTATTTTGAAGTAGTATTTTATGCTCAGACTGGCGCCGCTGCTGGCAGCCGTGAAGCAGTAAGAACAACCTGGGAATTTGGCGCTTCCGGCGTTATTTCCGGTGTTCATAGAACTGTTGCAGGTGTTGATTACGCTACAGCAGATCCTGCTGCTGTTACTGCTATTGACGAAGGAGCTGCAGTATTATTTATCGGAAACAGAACTACGATGAATCTTTTGGCTGTTGGCTTGCTTACCCATGTTGATGGCGTACCGAATACAGAGATAACAACTACCTCCAGAACAGTTACCTTTACAGTACATTCATTAGAAGCAGGTCTTGGTTTTGCATCAGTGACAGCCGCAGCACCTTTAAATATTCGATTGAATCTGGCAGACGCAACAGGCGTAAATTTTAACGGAATTGCGCTTGCTTCCGGCGCACCAACAACAGGAAATTATAGCTTTGGCTTTAGCGGTCTTACACCTACAACTGATGAAGACGAAATACTGGCAAGATTTGCAGGAATCAGAGTAAATGAAGCTAATCCTAAAATTTTACCAAGAAATCCTGCATTTATTTCTGCCGGTAAGGTAATTAGTTTTTATTCCACAGCAAGTATTTTAACAACATCCGAATTTACACTAGCAGCTGACGCACCGCTTGCAACAACTGATGACGGCGCTGTAGCTTATACATTTAACACACCTGCCGAAATTGGATGGACAGCTTTTACATATGACATTCCTGTTTATGCCATTACTAAAGATGTCGGCGCTGATGATTCTGTATTTTTCCCATGGCGGATAAGACCGGGACAGGGAGTTAATGCAGGTTATCTTGACAATAACACACCTACAGCTTTAGGCGGAAGTATTTTACTTAGTATTGGCGCAGCTCCTGCAACAATTAATCTTGAACAGGATGTAATCCTTATAACCAACTAAGGCTTATCAGTTTTCCAATGGGTTTGTATATGAAACGTCTTTTAACAGGATTTTTTATTATTCTCGCGGTATCTGTTATAACAGGATGCCGCCAACCCATTGGAACAATTGATTCCAGCGCCGGTCCTAACAGCGGTGGCAGTAATTTAAACTTCATGTGGGTGATTGCAAACCGCTATCTTTACGAAATAGAGCATAGTTTTAACCGTGTCGAAGACCTGAAAATATTCTCTATCGAAGACGGCGTAATGATGCATGTTCCTCCAGATGATCCAAACGTAATAATCGAAATTATTCCAAATCCTGACGCAGATATTGTAATGTCGGAAGAAGTAACTGAACAATTTTATCCTTTCTCTGAAGCCGGAAGGCATATTATCAGGGTTACCTATAAGGGTAAAACAGACAGCTATTCCATAGAAGTCCGCGGTACTTATGATATACCAAGGGGCGATAATACCGGCGGTCTGGGCGGTGGAATTATTTGGAGATAACAATTAGAATATAAGTATGAGAAAATTGCCTCTTTTTATGTTGTTTTTCCTCGTTGGTTTTTCTCTTTTTGGTCAAACTTTAAACGAAGCAAAAATCTTTGTTCCTCCAATAGACGGTTCCGGCAGACCCAGTGATAATGTCTATTTTTACAGGCAGCTTGCCTACGAAGTTGTCCTCCAATTTCATTCTGTTGTCAGATCCCGGCGCGGCAGTGATTATACCCTAAGAGGTTCAATAGAACCGGCAAGCGGTCTATTTTTGGATATACCTGCAGCAGAAGTTCTTGAAGAAATGAGGCAGGAAAATTATAGTCCTGTTCCGGATATGCCGATTCCTCCCGTAAGAAATAATTTTGGCAGACGTGAATTTTTCTCCATGGAAGCCGGAAACGATATTTATTTTTATGACACAAAAGGTGACGGTAATTTTGAACCTCGTGTTGTGCCTCCCGTTCAGCAGGCAACGCAGAGTCAGACTGCCATGTATATTCCTGAAGACGGCGAAGAATTTGTTTTTAAGCTTGAAATGATCGACAGCGCTACAGGAAATGTTCTTGGCAGGCAAAGTATTATTTATGTTACC
>WQXC01000077.1 GCA_009785045.1 Treponema sp.
ATCCGCGAAGAAATGAACGCTATCGGCGCTTTGGAAATAAAACCAACTGTGGTCATTCCTGCCGAACTATGGAAGGAATCCGGCCGATGGGACTCCATGGGCGAATCCATGCTGCGCGTTAAAAACCGCCTGGACAATGATTTTGTCGTTTCTCCTACCGCCGAAGAAGCGTTTACCTCGATTGTACGCGACGAACTTTCCAGTTACCGCCAACTGCCGCTTGCTCTTTACCAAATAAACACAAAGTTCCGCGACGAAGTGCGCCCTCGTTACGGCGTAATGCGCGGCCGTGAATTTACAATGAAAGACGCCTATTCCTGGCATGCCGATGAAAAAAGTTTAGACGACACATACCAGGCGATGGGTCGCGCATACAGGCAGATTTTCAAACGCTGCGGGCTTTCTGTCATTCCGGTAAAAGCCGACTCCGGCGCGATGGGCGGCAGCGGCTCGGAAGAATTTATGGTAGAAAGTGATGTCGGCGATAACACACTTATTCTTTGCAAATGCGGATATGCAGCTAACGTAGAGAAAGCTTCTTGCGCGCCGGATTATAGCGAACAATCTGCGGCAAATACCCCTGCAATCGAAAAAATTGATACGCCAAATGTTAAAACAATAGACGAACTTTGCGAATTCTTAAAAACTGAGCCGCAAAAATTTATTAAGACTCTGATCTACCGCGCAGTCAATGTAGAACTTGATCTTTCCAGCGCCCCCGGCTACGCAAAACTTGAGCGAAAAAAACCGTCACCAGGAACCGACGCCGAGGTTCAACAGAACCGAGGTTCCCGCTCGTCAGCGCCTGCTGTATACACCGAGGCATTTGTAGCAGTTGCAATTCGCGGCGACCTTGATGTAAACGAAGTAAAACTAGCTGCAATCTTAAAAGCCGCAGAAGTCTCTCTTGCATCCGACACCGATGTTACACGTTTAACAAACGCTCCTGTAGGTTTTGCAGGTCCTGTCGGGTTAACTACCCTTCCGCTTGTAATAGACCACTCCGTTACCGCAATGAACGATGCTATAACAGGCGCACTTGCAAATGATTTACATTATAAACATGTTGCCTACGGACGTGACTTTGAAGCCTTTATAAGCGAAGATATCCGCACAGTAAAAGCCGGCGATAAATGTTCAGCCTGCAACGGCGAACTGTATACAAAAATGGGTAACGAGCTTGGCCACATTTTTAAACTTGGTTACAAATACACCCGTTCAATGAATGTTACCTTCCTTGATGAAAACGGCAAAAGCCAAACGCCAACCATGGGCTGTTACGGTGTCGGTGTTGACCGCACACTTGCTTCGGTTATCGAAGAACACCACGACGAAAACGGTATTGTCTGGCCAGTCTCTGTTGCGCCGTACCATGTAATAATCGTACCGATAAAATACGATGGCGCTTCAAAAGAAGCTGCAGATAAACTTCTTGCTGACCTTACAAAAGCCGGTATCGAAGTTATACTTGACGATCGCAATGAACGCCCTGGTGTAAAGTTTAATGACGCAGACCTTACAGGTATTCCATATCGCGTGGTTATCGGCGATAAGGGTTTAGCGCTGCCAACTCCTGCTGTAGAAGTTAAACGCCGCACCGAAAAAGATAATTTTATGCTGGACTTAGACAAAGCTGCGGCAGAACTTACAGGCAGAATTAAAGAAGAACTGGAAAGGTATAAATAAATATGATTAACGTTGATTATAACCTTGTAGAAGCAGCCGCGAAAAAAAAGGTGAGCTTTTTCAAAAAAGAAAAAGGCGCTTATTTTATCTCATCGATGATGGCTGGTGTTTATGTCGGGCTTTGCATGATTACAATCCTTGTAATGGCAGGAGCTCTGGATAACTTTGCAGGAATAAAAATATTACAGGGTTTCAGTTTTGCCGCAGCATTGAGCCTTGTTGTTTTTGCAGGCGCTGAACTTTTTACCGGCAATGTCTTTGTAATGACTGCAGGAATTATGCACAAAACTGTTAAACCTATAGACGCAATTGCACTTTGTGCATACTGTTATCTGGGAAATTTCGTTGGTTCAATTATAATTGCTGCATTGTTTTTATGGACTGGTTATCTGCAAGGTCCTGTATTGGAAGCAGCTCATGCTGCCATGTACAGCAAGACAGAACCGCTTTTTTACGAACTTTTTGTCCGCGGTATTCTTTGTAATATTTTAGTCTGCGCGGCAGTGTGGTGCATGTATCGGTTGCAAGCCGAAAGCAGTAAACTTGTAATGATATTCTGGTGTATCTATGTATTTGTTGTCTGCGGTTTTGAACACTCTATTGCCAACATGACCCTCTTTAGCATGGAAACAATGGCGGGAGTAAACTTTGGTACATTCGGACAAATGCTAAAAAATCTTGCAGCAGCAACACTAGGCAATATCGCAGGCGGCATAGCGCTCTCTTTAGCGTACTGGTCAATTGCCAGGAAAACGGTCTAACCTATCACCCGGTTTTCTTTAGATACTTTTGCAGTATGTTGATAAATTCCTGGATGTCTACCGGTTTGCCTATGTGATCGTTCATTCCGGCTGCGAGGCAGTTTTCTACGTCTTCGCGGAAAACATTTGCTGTCATCGCAATAATTGGTATGCTTTTTGCTTTTGGATGATTCATTGCTCTGATTCTGCGGGTTGCTTCGTATCCGTCGATTTCCGGCATTTGCACGTCCATAAGAATTAAATCGTAAGCGTCAGGCGATTTTTCAAACATAGCTACAGCTTTTAAGCCGTTTTCGGCGCAGTCAAGTTCCAGCATAGTAGGTTCAACTAATACTTCTATAATCTCGCGGTTTATTTCGACATCTTCAGCCAAAAGAACCTTACATCCTTTAAAGATATGCATAAAATCAATTGTTTCTTCTTCCTGTAAACGATTTATTCCAATCGCTTCGTTAATTGCATCCGCAATCGCAGACGGGAACAAAGGCTTGGACAGGAATTTATCAACGCCTGCATTTTTTGCTTCTGTTGCAACACCGCTCCATTCAGCAGCAGAGATCATAATGATGACTGTATGTTCAGGCGACTTTGATTTCGCTTTTATCTCGCTTGCAAGTTTAATGCCGTCCATACCCGGCATTTTCCAGTCGACAAAATAAATGTCATACATTCCTTTGGTACCAACAAGCGCAAGCGCATCCTGACCGCTTAAAGCTGTATCACATTTTTTATCAAAGCCGTGCATAATATCGGTAAAATAATCAAGAACATGCTGATCGTCATCTACCGCCATTATGGAAACATTGCCCCAATTTTTACCAATTTCAGATAAATTCGGCGTGTCTTTGGATCCGCGTTTTGCCTTGAATGTAAAGAAGAACTTTGAACCTTCTCCAGGAGCTGACTCAAGCCATATTTTTCCGCCCATCATTTCTACGATGCTTTTGGAAATAGCAAGCCCCAATCCTGTGCCGCCGAACTTTCGCGTTGTTGATAATTCCGCCTGATGAAACGACTGGAAAAGCTTCTTTTGCTGATCGGGGCTTATGCCTATACCGCTGTCTTTTACAGAAACTTGAATTACATATTCATTATCTTCTTTGCCGATAAAGCGCGTATCAATAACGATATGACCTTCTTCCGGCGTAAACTTAACAGCATTACCAATTAAATTGGTTATTACCTGCGCAAGCCTCTGGTCATCGCAAACCAATGTCCGCGGTATGGATTTATCAATATGTACAGTAACCTTTTGACTTTTTTCGTCAGCGCGAAACGCTACAATACCAACAACACGCTGCAGCATTTTTTCAAAATCAAACTCTTCATACGATAATTCCAGTTTATTCGCTTCTATTTTTGACATATCTAGAATATCATTTATTACACCTAACAAATGCTGCGACGCGTTTTCGATCTTTGACAAACAATAATCTTTACGCTGCAGATCGTGGGCAGATTTTCCGATATATGTCATACCAATAATAGCATTCATCGGCGTGCGTATTTCGTGACTCATATTGGAGAGGAAAAGGCTCTTTGCTTCGTTGGCTTGCTGCGCTTTTTGCGTAGCTTCACGCAGCGCTGTTTCAACCTTGCGCATAGAGAACGCGCCTGCAAGAATCGAACCTGCCATTGTAGCAAGCCTGAACTCACCCTGCGCCCAATCCGCTTCTTCAAATGTTGTTGCAAAAACAAGGTATCCCGCGCGTGCGCCTTCTACCATAAGCGGTATATAGCAAAAACTTTTTTCTTCCAGCGATGTACCGGGATATGCAAGGAAAACCTGCGCTGCCGCTTTTTCGTAATAGCAGCCTGTTTCATTTGCCTTATCAAGAATCGGCTTCATTATTTCGTATTCAAGAGATCTTCCCAGCACTTTGGGCGTTTCATCATTTATGACATTTTCATGCGTACAATGCACAGAACCATCCGGCAGGAATTCCAAAATAATAGCTCTGTCTGTTTTGGTAAAGTCACGCAGTTCAAACAGCGCATTATCAATTAAAACATCAAAATCATAAGGCTGCGTAAATGGTACAGAAAATTTTGATATAAACTCCTGTGTGCGCAGCTCAGCTTCCTTTGTCGCGATTAAAACATCTTCTGTTCTTTTCCTTGAATATGCGCCTGCAATGATCGAACCTGCCATTGTCGCTAAGCGGAATTCACCTTCTGCCCAATTTGCCTGTTCAAACATTGTAAAGAAAACAAGGTACCCTGCTCTGTTACCGCCAATGGTAAGAGGTATGTAGCAAAAACTTTTTTCGCCTAAATCAGCATCCGGATATCTCTGGAAAAAACGGGATGCCGCTTTTTCATAAAAACATCCGGTTCTGTCCGCTTTATCAAAAATAGGTTTCATTGTTTTATAAGCAAGCAAACGTCCCTGTACTTTAGGTGTATTCTTATTTATAACATCTTCATGCGTGCAAAGAAGCGAACCATCACTTTGAAATTCCAGAATAATCGCTCTGTCTGTATTGGTAAAGTCACGCAGCTCGTAAAGTGCGTCATCGATCAGTTCATCAAAATCATAGGACTGAGTAAACGGCACTGAGAATTCCGAAATAAATTTTTGAGTGCGCAATTCCGCTTCATTTGCAGCAATTAAAAAATCTTCGCTTTTTTTCCGTGAATATGCGCTTGCGATAATCGAACCTGCCATGGTGGCTAACTGGAACTCGCCCTCTGACCAGTTTGCTTCTTCAAACATTGTAAAGAAAACAAGGTATCCTGCCCTGTTGCCGCCAATAGTAAGCGGAATGTAACAAAAACTTTTTTCGCCTAAATCAGCATCCGGATATCTGTTAAAAAAACGGGACGCCTGCTTTTCGTAGAAGCAGCTTGTTCTGTCTGCTTTATCAAGAATCGGCTTCATCATTTTATAAGCAAGCGAACGCCCGTCTACCTTTGGGGTTTTCTCATTTATTACATCTTCGTGAGTGCAAAGAAGCGAACCATCGCTTTGAAACTCCAGAATGATCGCTCTGTCAGTTTTGGTAAAATCGCGTAATTCATACAGTGCATTATTAATTAACTCATCAAAGTCGTAGGGACGTGTAAACGGAACAGAAAATTCTGACATGAACTCCTGTGTGCGTAATTCCGCTTCATTTGCCGCAAGAAGGATCTCTTCGCTTTTTTTTCTGGAGTAGGCTCCTGCGATAATGGAACCTGCCATTGTTACAAGACGGAACTCTCCCTCTGCCCAGTTTGCTTCTTTAAACATTGTAAAGAACACAAGGTATCCTGCTCTATTGCCGCCGATTTTTAGCGGTATATAACAGAAACTTTTTTCTTTTAAATCGGTAGTAGGATATCTTTTAAAATAACGGGATGCTTCTTTTTCGTAAAAACAGCCTATGTTATCCGCTTCGTCGAGGATCGGCTTCATCATTTCGTAGGTCAGAGAACGTTCCAGTACTTTCGGAGTTTCTTTACTGATAACACTTTCGTAAGTACAAAGAAGAGAGCCGTCCGGTTGAAATTCCAGAATGATAGCTCTGTCAGTTTTAGTAAAATCGCGAAGCTCAAAAAGAGCATTATCGATTAACTCGTCAAAATTATAAGGTTGTGTAAAAGGTACAGAGAACCTTGATATAAACTCCTGCGTCCTTAATTCCGCCGCAGCGCCTGAAGCATTGACTTTTTCGCCCACTATTCAGTATCCCCTTATTGCTATTTTACTGCAAAATGCACGAACTTTCAATATTAAATTAGATTCCCAGCGCCTTCTTAAAGTTAATAACTATCTCATCTACCATTGGGCGGGCGTCAATATCCAATAAAAGTCCCTTTGCACGGTAGAAATCGATTAACGGAGCCGTTTGCGCACGGTAGACTTCCAGGCGTTTTTGAACAGCTTCGGGTTTATCATCGTCGCGGATGTAAACTTCTCCGCCGCAATGGTCACAAATGCCTGCATTTGAAGGTTTATTAAAAACAGCATGGAAATTAAAACCGCATTTACGGCAAACCTGCCTTCCGCCAAGGCGTTCAAGGACGCCTTCGTCCGGAATGTCAAAGTTAATAACTTTTTCTACTGTGGAAAAAGTTGCAAGCGCTTCTGCCTGGGGAATTGTCCGGGGGAAGCCGTCTAAAATATATCCGTTTTTAACGTCATCTTTTGCAAGCCGTTCTTTAACAAGAGCAATTGTGGTTTCGTCATCTACCAGTTTTCCGGCATCAATAATGGATTTAACCTTAAGACCCAGAGGAGTTTCTTCCGCTATTGCAGCGCGAAAAATTGAACCTGTGCTTATTTGCTGTACCTTTAAAATATCTACAGCCCTCACAGCCAATGTACCCTTTCCTGCTCCAGGAGGTCCCAAAAAAATCAATTTCATTATATACTCCTTTTATTTATCATACATCCCATTTATCAATTTAACAAGTAGTGTCTTTTGCGCTTTAATTTATTAATTATTACTATATACAAACTCGTATATTACTGATTTTCTGCCGGAAAGCAGAATTGGAATACTGTTTTTAATCTTAAAACAGTCAGGTACAGATTTTAATAAATCATCTGTATTTGCGTACAACATAACAATTCTTCCTCCGTCCTTTATTATTTTACCAAAAATGTCAAACATCTTTCTGGTAAAATTATTATCTTCCATTTTACTGAATTGACCCCATGGCGGATCTGTTATTATAATATCAATGCTTTTTTCCGGAATAACAAAACATAACTCGCTAAAATCTCTTTTATGCATAACAAACCCAAATTTATTTTTTAATTTTGCGGTTGTGTATGCCACTGCCTCGCTGTTATTATCGCAGGCAATAAAATTGGTTATATGAAAATATTTAATTGCAGCTTCAGGAATTGAGCCATAGCCGCAGAATGGATCAAGGACAGTATCAGTGTGGGAAAGACGTGTTAGGCGGCATAATGTCCAGGCAAGGGGAGGCGGAAGTTCTCCCTTATGCAGTGTTTTCTCCCACGAAGAACGCAGAGTAAGCCTTTTCATAAACACTGTAAAGTTTTCGCTTCGATGCAGGAACCAGAATTCGGTGTCCGGGAGAGTACGGTTAACCTTAAGACCGGAAATACGGGAAATATACTGCTCCGCCTCCTGGCGAATATTTTCGCTAATTGCCGCCGGAACATTTTCGTTAGAAACTACTATTCTGAATGTTTTAAAATTTTTACTGTTATTGGAAATTACATCCAGTTCGCCATTATTGCCAAGAAGTTTTTTTATATCACTTTCTAAATTTACTTTTCCTTCTGCAACGCCAATCACCGCGAAAATATTATTAAAACAGAAAAAATTAAGTTTATCATAACTTGTTTCAGTTTCAAAAAGACAAGCGCCGTCCAGAAGCTTAATTATTTTTACGTCAGGCAGACGATCTTTTACAACTTCTGCGATAAAATCCTGTAAACCGGGAATAAATGTCGCGTAAAACCGGTTTACTC
>WQXC01000078.1 GCA_009785045.1 Treponema sp.
AAAAGGGGGTCTGGTGCGGCAGGCAATAAAACTTCTGCAACTTGCCGCAGCTCATCGCCTGCAGAGCAGTAAATGTCTTCGTCAAAAAATGAATCGCCAAGACAGATACGTTCACGAATATCAGTGACATGAGGCGACATGTAGCGGGCGGCGCGAAAGCCGGCGGCAGTTAACATACTGGATAACATGCTTGTTACAGAGCCTTTGCCTTTTGAGCCTGCAATGTGAATTGACGGAGCGCAGCGCTGCGGATGGCCTGCAAGTTCGCAAAGAACTTCCATGCGCTCAAGACGAAAACTTTTTGGCCTTTGCCCGCGCTCAAGATTTATAAACTTAGAAAGCCACTCAAATACTTCTGCGGACGATGAAAAATTACGGCTCAATTTAGTTCGTATGTTTGGCCGTATTTTACTATCTGGACATTCGGGTAGCCGTTTTCCTCAAGGTATTTCTTTAGGAAGGTTTGCGATTTTTTTTCGCCGTGTACCAGGAAGATACCTTTCAGTTTAGATGTGTCTACAGCTTTTAGCCACTCAAGTGTCTCAGCATAATCGGCATGGGCGCTGAATGCATTAATTTCCTGTACATCCGCATTTACCTTGTACCAGTCACCGTGAATTTTTACTTCTTTTTCGCGGTTGCGGATACGCCGTCCAAGAGTATTCTCTGCCATGTAACCGACAGTCATAATCGTAGTGTTTGGATCCTGGATGTTGTGCATTAAGTGGTGCTGGATTCTGCCGGCTTCGCACATGCCATCTGCAGAAATAATAATAAGCGGACCCTTATGGTCGTTCAGCGCTTTCGATTCCTGTACGCTGGTTGTAAAATGCAGGCTGTTAAAACCAAACGGGTTTTTATGATGTTTAATAAACGCTTCTTTTATTTCTGCATTATAACATTCCGGGTGTACCTGGAAAATTGTTGTTGCGTTTGTTGCCATCGGAGAATCGACAAAAATCGGTACTTCCGGAATTATTCCGTCATCAACAAGCAGGTGGAAATAATAAACAAGTTCCTGAGTGCGTTCAATCGCAAACGACGGGATTAAAATTTTTCCTCTTTTTTCTACAGTACGTTTTGCCATCTCTGCAAGTTTTTTAATTGCGTCATCGGTAGAGTCATGCAGGCGGTCACCGTATGTGCTTTCAAGGATAATGTAGTCCGGGGTTCCTTCAGGAATTGCCGGGTTACGGATGATCGGTTTTCCCTTACGTCCCAAGTCGCCTGTTGCAAGAATGTGCAGTTCTTCGCCGCCTTTTTTTACTTTAATGGAAGCAATTGCAGAGCCAAGAATGTGCCCTGCGTCGTAAAACTCAAGGCTTACTCCATCGCCGATAAACATCGGTCTGTTATAAGAAACTCCGATTGACTGGCTGACGGCTTTTATTGCATCGGCTTCTGCATAGAGCGGTTCCCAATCGAACTTTTGCCCTTTTTTCTGAGCCTGACTTTTTAAGTATTTTGCGTCACGAGCCTGGATGTTTGCGGAGTCCATCATTATAAGACTTGCTATATCCCTTGTAGCAGGAGTAGCGTAGACATTTCCCCCATAGCCGCGTTTTGCAAGCAATGGTAAAAGACCGCAATGGTCAAGATGACCATGGGTTAGAATTACGCCTTCTATGCGATCTTCCGCGATGCCAAAGTTTCTGTTTTTGCGGTCTGCATCGGCTCTGGAGCCCTGGAACGCGCCGCAATCGATCAGATACGAAAGCCCGTCAATCTCAAGCACATGCTTGGAACCTGTTACTTCCTCGGCTGCGCCGAGTGAATAAAAACCTGCATTCATGGTTATAATTATAGTACACTTTTTGGTATATGTCACTGTTTTTTGGTAATGTTATTCACTCTTTAAATACGCTATATATAGCATAGGTATGGCAACATATTGATTTTTTTTATATATTATAGTCAGATTAAACAACTTGATTTATAGGAGTAGCATTAAATGATTGAACATTTATTTTGGATTGGTTATGTAGGCGCTGGTGCGGCGCTCCTTTTTGCATTTATTCAAATCTATAAGGTATTTAAGTACCCCGATGGTAACGATGACATAAGAAGGATAGCGGCTGCGATTCGAGAGGGTGCAAACGCTTTTATGAGGCGCCAGTACAGTACTGTCGCGATATTTCTCGCTGTTATGTTCGTTATATTGCTGGTTCTTTCGCTGAATGGCTTTATCATCATTTATACACCGTTTGCCTTTATAACGGGTGGTACGATAACCGCATTTTGCGGCATTATCGGCATGAAGATTTCGACACTTGCAAACTCGCGTACAGCTCATGCTGCCGCTTCTCAGGGTCTTAACAGGGCTCTGCGTGTTTCTTTTGCATCCGGCTCTGTAATGGGCTTTATCGTTAACGGTCTTGCAGTATTGGAACTTACTGTATGGTACATGCTTTTAAAATATGTTTTTAAAGAAACAAATGATAATATTGCCTATACGATGGTTACTTTTGGGATGGGTGTTGCAGTTGTCGCAGTGTTTGCCCGTGTCGGCGGCGGTATTTTTACCAAAGCGGCAGATGTCGGCGCAGACCTTGTAGGTAAAGTCGAAGCCGGTATTCCGGAAGATGACCCAAGGAATCCTGCAGTAATTGCCGACAATGTAGGCGACAATGTAGGCGATGTTGCCGGTATGGGCGCTGACCTTCACGAATCAAACTCCAATGCTCTTGTTGCAACCATTGCTATCAGTTTCGGCGCAGGTTACGGCATTGCCGGTTTTATGCTGCCAATTATTGTATCTGTAGTTGGTATTCTTTCTTCCATTATTGGCACATTCTTTGTACAGACAAAAGAAAGCCTGGATCAAAAATCACTTTTAAATTCATTGCGAAGGGGCGTTTATATTGCAGGCGGCATTGCAGCAGCAGCTACATTGCCTCTAATTCATTTTGTTGCAAATAATGCGGCAGGTGAAGGCGGCGCTGCAAATCCTATGCTGCAAAATGTTTGGGGTATTTACGGCGCTGTTATAATCGGAATAATTGCAGGTTTTATCGTAAGTCTTTTTACAGAATATTATACATCCGACGCAAGCAAACCGACAGTTGACCTTGCCAATTCAAGTAAATTCGGCGCAGCGCCTTTAATGATCGGCGGACTTTCACTTGGTATGAAATCTACAGCCGGTCCCATTTTTACAATTTCCGGCGCTGCTATGTTAGCCTTTGTTGTTTCAGGCGGATTTAGATATTTTGATGCCGGTCTTTTATTGGATTACAATGCAGGACTTTACGGCATTGGTCTTGCTGCAGTAGCTATGCTTGCTACAAACGCGATTATTCTTGCAACCGACGCCTTTGGCCCAGTTGCAGATAACGCAGGCGGTATTGCGCAGATGGCAAATCTGCCGGAAGAAGTCCGTAACCGCACCGATGCGCTTGACTCGCTTGGAAACACAACCGCAGCTACAGGAAAAGGTTTTGCAATTGCTTCCAACGCATTTACAGGTCTTGCGCTTTTGGTTTCTTATGTTAACATCGCGCAGGCTGCGATGACAAATGCAGGACAGGGAACATTGAATCTTTCTATTGTTAATCCGCCGGTTCTGGTAGGATTTTTTGCAGGCTCTGCTGTTGTATTCCTTTTTGCGGCTATGTGTACATCTGCAGTTCAGCGCGCGGCGCAAAGTATCGTACAGGAAGTAAGACGTCAGTTTAAGGAAATAAAAGGTCTTATGGAAGGTACAGCAAAGGCTGACTATGCGACATGCGTCGACATCTGTACGCGCGGAGCGTTAAAAGAAATGATTGCTCCTGCTTTATTGGTTATTCTTGGCCCCATCATTTCCGGCATCTTGCTTGGTGTTGCCGGAGTTGTCGGTTATCTTGCCGGTATTATTGTTGTAGGTTTTACTTTGGCAGTATTTATGTTAAATGCCGGCGGAGCTTGGGACAATGCTAAAAAGTACATCGAAAAGGGAAATCTTGGCGGAAAGGGCAGCGATAATCACAAAGCAGCAGTTATCGGCGATACAGTCGGCGATCCATTAAAGGATACCGCAGGGCCGTCGTTTAACAATGTTATTACAGTTTCCTGTACCGTTGCAATTGTATTTATCGGTGTAACAGTAGCATTTTCGTTAATGTAGCGCATTGCATGCTTTAAAAGTTTATATATCTCTTATATAATAGGAATATGAGAAAGCTATTAGTAGTTATTGGCTTAATTATTCCATTGATGTTTTCCGCTGCCCAGGAAAGTGATATTGCTGAACATGTAACAGAAGCGGCAGACGCTGTTGCTTCTGCCAGCTGGATTCAGCCGCTGCTTGCCGAGGATTTAATTACTGGACCATTAGAAGAGTTGGATTTTATTCACAGACTGGGGATTGCCTTTGCAATTATCGCAGGTCAGGCGCTGTTAATATGGTTAATTTGGTTTTTATTTAAACGGTTAAATAAAAGGCTGGAAAGTGCCGGCAAGGAAAAAATAAAACCGTTTTTTATTCATAAATTCCGGCTTCTTACAGCAAAGCAGGTTGTAAAGGTTATCGAAGTTTTCCTGCGATTACTAAAATATTTAATTACTGCAGTTCAGCTTTTTCTTACGATTCCAATTGTTTTTAGTTTATTTACAGCTACAAAAAATCTTGCATCGGTTTTATTTGGATATATTTTAAATCCTGTAAGGGATATTGCTTTTGGCGCTGTCGGATTTATTCCCAATCTGTTTAAAATTATCATCATAGTAATAATTATGCGCTATATTTTAAAAGGAATAAAATTCTTTGCCAATCAGATTGAGATGGGTAAATTAAAAATTCCGCATTTTTATACAGAATGGGCAGCTCCTACATACAGAATTCTTCAGGTTCTGTTATGGGCTTTTACTTTTGCGCTTGTGTATCCTTATCTGCCAGGTTCCGATTCGCGGGCATTCCAGGGAGTTTCTGTTTTTATTGGAATTATATTTTCGATTGGGTCAACGTCGGCTATCGGGAATCTTGTTGCGGGACTTGTAATTACGTACATGCGTCCGTTTAAGATTGGCGACAGGGTTAAAATAAACGAATTAACTGGTTTTATTGTAGAAAAAAACCTGATGGTAGTACGGCTTAAAACACATAAAAATGAATATGTTACATTTCCAAACCTTGTAATTCTTAATTCAAGTACTGTAAATTACAACACATCTTCTGACGAAGACGAAGAAGGATTAATTATTTTTGCAGAAGTTACTTTTGGGTATTCAACGCCATGGCAGACTGTTCATGACATTCTAATCAGCGCTGCTTTATCGACAGAGCATGTTCAAAAAAGACCCAAACCTTTTGTATTGCAGACAAAACTTGATGATTTTTATGCGTGTTATCAGATTAATTGTTATACGAAGGATGTTGAAAAAATACCAAAAATTTATACATTGCTTTACGAAAATATACAAAGCCGCTTTGCTGAAGCAGGTCTGGATATGACTTCCGCTCACTACAGGGTGATAACAAAGAATTAATAATATTTCTGTGTTCTTTGTGTCCTTCGTTCCTCCGTGAGAGGTTTTTAGTATTGTTTTTATGTAAAAAAATGTACTATAATAAATATATGTATAACTATAAAAAGTATCTTACCGCTATGCTGTGTGTGTTTCTGTTTGCGGCTTGTCAAAGTTCGCCTGTGAAGGATTCAGGGGAGCCCGAGGTTAGGGAGTTTGCAGAAATGCGCCCCGGGATTAGAAACTTTGACGAACTTACAGTAGCGTTTTCCAATCACGATATTGAACTGGATTTCCGTAAATCATATTATGCCAGCGAAGCTCAGATTTTTACCGCTATATTCGAAGGACTTTTTTCTTATCATCCGCTTACTTTGGAGCCGGTTCCGGCTTTAGCGGAAAGATGGGAACTTTCCGAAGATAAAATGCAATGGACTTTTTTAATCCGCAGGCGCGCGCGTTTTTCGAACGGCTATCCTGTGCGCGCGGAAGACTTTCGCGCTGCATGGCTGTCGCTGCTTGAACCGGAACGGGAATCTCCGTATTCCAGTTTTTTTGATGTAATAGAAGGAGCGCGTGATTTCCGCAACGGTATCGAAAAAGATCCGGAAAAAGTAGGTATCACTGCTGTTGATCAAAGAACCCTTGTAGTTAAATTAAGTTCTCCCGCTTCGTTTTTTCCGGCAATGCTGTGTCATCATTCATTCAGCCCGATTCATCATTCAATGATTAACAGAAAAGACTGGTCAGAAACTCCACCTGTTTCAAACGGGCCGTTCCAGATAATTTCCATGAATAAAGAAAGTATTGTTATGCAGAAAACCGAAAATTACTGGGACCACATGCGCGTTGCATTAAATAAAATTACCATCAAGTTTACTGAAACCGCAGAAGAAGCATCGCACCTGTGGAATTCAGGCGAAGCGCGCTGGATTTCCGGAGATGTAAATATCGAAGCATTAGCCGATCGCTCTGGAATACAGGTAAATGTAATGTTTGCTACCCATTATTATTTTATCCGCAGTTTTGAAAAACCATTTGATGATCACAGGGTACGAAGAGCAATGGCGCTTGTTTTGCCGTGGGAAGAAATACGCAGTAACTATTACCTGCCTGCCGAGACATTAATTTTCCCTGTCGCCGGTTATCCTGAAGTCGAGGGAATTACTGAAACAAATTACGAAGAAGCAATGGAATTAATGCGCGAAGCCGGATATCCGGACGGCGCAGGTATGTACGAGATTGTTATTCGTCTGACGCCTTCCAGAGATGCAGCTCGCGTTGGATCGCTTATGGCAAATGCATGGAAGGATCAATTGGGGTTTAATGTGCGTGTAGAAGTTGTCCCTTTTGATCGCTACTTTCAATCATTAAAAGAAGGCAGGTATACCATCGGCTCTTCAACATGGATTGGCGATTTTGCCGACCCGTATGCATTTTTACAAATGTGGCAGCGTGATTCAAACTTAAACGATGCCCGTTATGATGATCCGGAATATGAAGCTTTAATTCAAAAATCGATGATGGAAGAAGGAGAAACCCGGCTGGCAACACTTGCAGAAGCGGAAAAACTTTTACTTAACAGGGGAGTTGTATTGCCGATTTTTTACAATCCGGCGCTGAATATTGTTGATACAGGCGAGCTGGACGGATGGTACCCTAACGCGTTGGATATTCATCCATTTAAGTATTTGTCCTTTAAAGCATTCCGCCCATTACCCGGCGTCGCATTAGGGAAATAATATATGTTAAAAGTTGGCTTGGGATACGACATACACCGTTTAAAAAGAGGACGGCGTTTTTTGCTGGGCGGCGTAGAACTTCCTTTTCCAAAAGGCGAAGACGGTCACTCAGACGGAGATGTGCTTGCTCATGCAGTCAGTGACGCGCTTCTTGGCGCTTCCGGGCTTGGCGATATTGGCGAATTGTTCCCGCCGTCCGATTCAACATGGAAAGATGCAGATTCAATGGCGCTTTTACGCGATGTTTTTGCGCGGGTAAAACAATCCGGCTGGAAAATTGTAAATCTTGATTGCGTAATTATCTGCGAAAAACCAAAGGTACTGCCGTACCGTGATGCAATCCGGAAATCCCTTGCCGAGGCGCTTGAAGTTTCTGTTGATTGCATCTTTTTAAAAGGTAAAACTGCAGAGAGGCTAGGCGCTGTGGGCAAGGGTAAGGCCGTCGAGGTTTATGTTGTTTGCTTAATAGAAAAATAATGAAAAAAAATCCGGTTATTAAATGGGACATTATTTTTTCCGCTCTTGAAAAATGGCGCGATGATGTAAGCGTAGAGGATCCTTCTGTGACGACTGTTGCAGATAAATACCGCCGCAGTCCATGGGCAGTGCTTGTCTCTACAATTATCAGCCTG
This sequence comes from Treponema sp., assembly GCA_009785045.1. Classification (GTDB taxonomy): domain Bacteria; phylum Spirochaetota; class Spirochaetia; order Treponematales; family Breznakiellaceae; genus WQXQ01. The sequence continues at coordinate 7,820 of WQXC01000078.1, forward strand.
CGTACAAAA
>WQXC01000079.1 GCA_009785045.1 Treponema sp.
CCTATGTCGGATCAAAGTATAATTCCTATCGATCAACTTCTCCCCAATAAGCTGCCGCTGGTAGCCCTGATGGGGCGTCCCATTTTTCCGGGAATTTTTACGCCCATTATGATTGGTAATCCCACCGATGTAAAAGTAGTAGAAGATGCCAATACCGGCGATGGGCTTATCGGTCTTGTTATGCTTCAGAATGAAACTGACTCTCCATCCATTACAGACTTATACACAGTAGGAACTGTTGCCAAAATTGTAAAAAAAATAAATCTGCCGGACGGCGGAGTAAATATATTTATTTCTACATTAAAACGTTTTAAGGTAAAAAAAACACTTCATCCTTCTAATCCAATTGTGGCTGCGGTGGAATATCTTGAAGAAGAAGAAGATAATACAAGCGAAGTAAAAGCTCTTACACGCGCGCTTATTTCCGAGATGAAACAAATAAGCGAAAATAATCCGCTGTTTTCCGAAGAAATGCGGCTTAATATGATAAATATTGATCATCCCGGTAAAATTGCTGATTTTATAGCCAGTATTTTGAACATTGACAAAGCAGAGCAGCAAAAAATTCTGGAAGTTTTAAATGTGCGAAAACGCATGGAACAGGTGCTTGTTTTTATAAAAAAAGAACAGGAACTTTTAAGAATACAAAAAAAGATACAACGTGAAATAAATGAAAAAATAGAAAAATCGCAGCGGGATTATTTCTTAAAAGAAGAACTTAAAGCGATAAAGACAGAACTGGGAATGACAACAGACGCCAAAAGTTCCGATTATCAGCGTTTTAAGGAAAAGTTTGAAAGTTTCAAGTTTGAAGGCGAAGTAAAAGAAGTGGTAGAGCAGGAACTTGAAAAATTTTCTGTAATGGAGCCTAATTCTGCAGAGTTTACTGTTACGCGCAACTATCTTGATGTAATAGCCGCGCTTCCCTGGAGTAATCCCGCCCCGGAAATATTTGAACTAAAAAATGCGCAGGAAATACTGGAAGCGGATCATTACGGACTTAAAGATGTAAAAACAAGAATTATCGAATTTTTAGCGGTTAGAAAACTTAGAAAAGATACCAAAGGTTCGATTGTCTGCCTTGTAGGTCCGCCGGGTGTGGGAAAAACCTCGGTAGGAAAATCTATTGCGCGGGCGCTTGGAAAGCAATTTTTCAGGTTCTCTGTCGGCGGAATGAGAGATGAAGCAGAAATTAAGGGACACAGGCGCACTTATATTGGAGCAATGCCGGGAAAAATTATTCAGGGGTTAAAAATTGTTAAAACAAAAGACCCTGTTTTTATGATCGACGAAATTGATAAAATGGGTTCCAGTTTTCAGGGCGACCCGGCGAGCGCGCTTTTAGAAGTTCTTGACCCGGAGCAGAATAATGCATTCAGGGATCATTACCTTGATTTACCGTTTGATATTTCTCATGTGTTTTTTATTGTTACTGCAAATACACTGGATACAATACCTGTTCCATTACAGGATCGTATGGAAATTATTCAACTTCCCGGATACATTGACACTGAAAAACTTGAAATTGCAAAACGCTATTTACTGCCAAAAAGTTTGGAAAAAAACGGTCTTAAAAAAACAAATGTAAAATATACAAAGGACAGCCTTTTGCATATAGCAAACTGCTATGCGCGCGAAGCGGGTGTTCGCAACTTTGAAAAAAACCTTGATAAAATCCACCGCAAGCTTGCTAAGCAAATTGTCGACGCCCTAGAAAGCACCGCGGAAAAAACCGCAACAAAGCCCGAACAAGACATTGTAGCTGAAAAATCACCTGAGTATACAGTGCGCCCGAAGGAAAACTCCGCAGTTAGCCCCATGCGCTTTAATATCGATAAAAAATTTGTAGAGAAGCAGTTAGGTAAACCGCTTTTCCGCGAAGACGATATAAAATCGGCAGATAGTCCTGGTATGTCGGTAGGACTTGCATGGACAAGCATGGGCGGCGACACGCTTGTTATCGAGGCTGCGTCGATTCCAGGCAAAGAAGGAATGACGCTTACCGGTAAAATGGGCGAAACAATGAAAGAGAGCGCAGAGATTGCGCAGACTCTGGCGCGCAAACTGGCGGTAACAAAATACGGCGTTGGCACAGAATGGTTCGAAAAAAACCATATTCATCTGCATATTCCCGAAGGCGCGACACCCAAAGACGGTCCTTCTGCAGGCATTACAATGGCGACGGCGCTGCTTTCGTTAATGCGTAATAAAATTATCACACCAAGGCTTGTGATGACGGGTGAACTTTCTCTGACAGGGCAGGTGCTTCCGATAGGCGGTCTAAAAGAAAAAACAATTGCAGCCCGCAGAAACAAAGCTAAATATATAGTTTTTCCAAAACAAAATGAACGTGATTTGGACGAGATACCTGATCATGTTAAAAAAGGAATAGAGTTCTGCGCAGTAGAACGCTTCGAAGAAGTGTTAGCTCTTGCTCTCCCCGATTAAACTTTGTTTTTCTTCGTGGGTTTGGCAGATTTCCAGGATGTCAGGGCGTAAAAACAAAACAAACCCGGAGTAGTAATCAAGCCACTCTTTTTTTGCCTGCTTTTCTTCGATGACACGTAACATTCCGCTGATAATCATATCCATAGACAGGTTGGAAATGTTTGATTCATCGCCGTCCTGCGGTATTTCTACGGGAATTGGAATACGCGGATTTATGGGAAACGCTTCCCCGGATTTATTGTATTGATTCTTAAAACTATCGGGAACCGGCAGGAAAACTATACGGCCTTTCATATTTAATTATGCTTCTTCTACAGTGCCGCTGCCGCGGAAGTCGGCGCGCGTGGAAGTCAGCATATCGTTAAGGCGTATTTTAAAACCCATTGGAACGGCACCCTCGTCAAAATTAAGGCCAAGTGCAACCATTTCCTTTTTTCCCTCAACATTTTCTGCACGGACAAATTTTCCCTTTATTGTAAATGATTCTCTTGGGTCATTAAAGTCAACGCGCACTGCTCCTTCCTTATCAAGCAGGAATTTTGCAACACCCATCATAATAATTTTGGAACCTGAAAAGGATAAATCCCTTAGTATGCATCTTCGCGGAAGTCCCTGGATAAAAACTGCGCTTTCTGCGGAAAGAATATTTAATTTTCGCATATTATCCGCTGTTAACGGAATACGGTCTTCCTTACGTTTTGAAGAATTAACATTGGCATCCAGAACACGTCCCATAATTTCGATAAAGTCATCCGGCGGCCTGTTGGAAAACTGGATTGTGAACATATTCACATCCTGGGAATTTCCATAAGGTGTGCTTGCCATGACGCGTGCTGCTACAAAGAAAGTTACCGTATTTGTTTCTCCGGGCGGTCTGAAACAGAAGCGTAAGTTAACGAAATTATTGGTAGATTGGAGTTTTCCAAGCAGACCTGTTTTTACATTTGCGACTACTTTTGCGCCTTCGAATGAAGCCGAATAGACTACGCACGGCCAGAAGTCGTTTCCGCATTTTAGATGAATTTGCTGTGTTAAAAGCCCAGTAACCTGGATTATTTCTTTGGTAAAGGTTACAGAAATATCCTTAAAGCGATCGTAATAAAGTGTAATTTTTTGGCTTAAAAGTACTCCCATGAATAATATATAAGCATATATTTCAATTTTAGTCAATTGGCGTCTGCTTGAAGAGGCTCATTGTTTTTAGTACAATAATAATATGAAAATTATCACCCTTGGGGACGAGCTTCTCAGACAAAAAGCAGAAAAAATACAAAAAATCGATGGAGATATTATAAATATTGCAAAACAGATGCTCGAAATCCTGGAAAGGGACAGGGGAATAGGAGTAGCTGGACCGCAAATCGGCATTATGAAGCGAATTTTCGTTGTTCATATTGACGGAGATATAGAAAGGGTCTTTATAAATCCATCTATTCTGGAGACATCTCATACAACTTCTAAATACGAAGAAGGTTGTCTGTCAATTCCGGGTATTTATACCAATATTGTCAGGTCAGAATCCATAAAAATTCAGGCATGGAATGAAAAAGGCCGTCCGTTTACCATGGAAACAGAGGGGCTTCTTGCGCGGGTCATTCTGCATGAGTACGATCATCTTGAAGGAGTCCTCTTTATTGATCATATACCTGAAAATAGACGAGATAGACTGATTGCCAAGTACGAGAAAAGCAGAAAAAAGTGATATGAGGATTTTGTTTGCCGGCAGTTCTGCTATCGCTGTTCCTTCTCTGGAAGCGCTTTGTAATATAAATGGGATAGAGCTGGTTGGTGTGCTTACAAATCCTGATAGTCCCAGGGGCAGACATGGTACACCAGTGCCGTCAGATGTGGGCGAGGCTGCGGAGAGGTTTGGTTCAAATGGTCCGCGGATATTAAAGCCAATGAAGCTCGATGCTGCTGCAAGGGAGCAGGTTGCTGCATTAAAACCAGACATTCTTGTTTCGTTTGCTTATGGACGTATTTTTGGTCCTAAATTTTTAGCATTGTTTCCTCTTGGCGGTATTAATATCCATCCAAGTCTGCTTCCTAAATACAGGGGTCCTTCTCCAATACAGGCTGCGATTTTAAATCGTGACACTATAACCGGAATCTCGATTCAAACTTTGGCTTTAGATATGGACTGCGGTGACATTCTCGCTGTTGAGCAAATACCGTTATCAGGAAAAGAAACTCAGGGTTCGCTAAGTGAACTTGCGGCAATTAAAGCTGCTCAAATGCTGCCGGATGTACTTAATAAAATTAATAATAAAACAGTAAAAGCAGCGGTGCAAAACGACAGTGAAGCTAGCTATTGCAAACTGGTTTCCAAAGAAGATGGAATAATCGATTGGAGCCGCAGCGCTGCAGAAATTGAAGCCAAAATACGCGCTTTTGACCCATGGCCGCTTTGCAGGACTATTCATAATGGGCGTGAATTAATTATACTAAAGGCAGATGTTTCTAAAGGTGCTTGTGAGCAATCCGGCGGACAACCAGGGCTGGTTTTAGCCGTGAATGATGGTATACTGATACAGACGGGAGACGGAATCCTGGCTGTAACACATCTTCAGTATCAGGCAAAAAAAGCGCTTTTTTGGCGTGACTTTTTAAACGGAGCGCGGGATTTTTCCGGCTCACAACTTGTCTGACCACTAAGTTTAGGTGGTCAGACCGATAAACGAGGCAGGTATGCGGTTAGATTTAAGTTCAATAGAAGACTATGTAGCAAATCATCTTAGAATGTTTATAATATCGGTTGCAGCTCTGGTGGTTTTTGTCGGCATTATTGCCGTTTCTGTTTTTTTTATTGCTGTACGCGGCGAAGAGCAGACAATGGTTCCCAATGTTATTGGCAAAGAATTAACCGAAGCTCTGCTTGAGCTGCAGGTTAAGGAATTATATCCGCGCCTGCATCTTCGTTATTCGCAAACATCAAGGGATAAAGGTCTTATTCTTGAACAGGAACCTAAACCAGGAACAATTGTAAAAGCCGGACGCCGTATCCGCCTGGTAGTCAGTCAGGGTGTTATTGTAAATAAAATAGAAAATTTTCTTAGCCGCAATATAGACGAAGTAAGAATGGACTTGATGACTCTTCAGGCGACAGCAGGCGGTATTCCTCTGCTTACAATCAGAGAGCCGTTAATGTATGAGTTTTCGTCCGAGAATCCCGGTACTATACTTGCCCAAAAGCCGGAAGCCGGTACAGATATTTCTGGACCTACCTCTTTGGAATTTGTCGTAAGCAGAGGAAGAGAAAACCTGACTGTGGCAGTGCCGCAGTTAACTGGCTTAACGCTTTCCAGGGCGCTGGAATTAATTTCCAGCACAGGAATTAATTTTCAGTTTATTATAAGAGAGAGAAGCGGCAATGAAAGCGGCGAAATGGTTGTCTCGCAAAATCCCGCTCCCAATACTGCCATTTCCATAAATACTCCCGTTCAAATTACTGTTACACGCCCTGAAAGAATGGCAGATAACGAAAGATTCTCGCTCTTTAGCTATTCAATACCTCAGAATCCGTATCCATTGGCTGTACGGCTGGAAGCGCTGCATGAGTCCGGGGCAAGAGAACGTATATTTACTGTTAATTACATGGGCGGAGATTTTTCTGTTCCCTATAAACAACCTGTCGGAACCGTGTTAGTGTTATCAATGCTTAACCGCGAGCTGCACAGACAAACTATTTATTAAGATTACTGAAAGGTCTGGGCGTAAACATGCCCCCTTCGCCTCAGAAAAGAGTCCGCTGATTTACGCGGAAAAGACGCGGATTAGGGAAAAATGTGTCTTTTCTCTCAGCGTTAATCTGCGAAAATCCGCGGACAATATAAATAAAAAAAAGAGGAGTAAGTTGCCTTACTCCTCTTTAAATCAGCTTTCGCTAGTTTACTTATTCAAATCACTCTGCAGTTTGTCGAGTAATTCTACAAGTTCTTTAGGCATTCTGTCGCCGAACTTGGAGTAATGGTTTTCTCTTACGTCTGCGATTTCTGCTTTCCAGCCTTCTACGTCAAGCTTAATAAGTTCTGCCATTACATCTGCGTTTACGCCGTCTGGTGTGCTTACGCTTCCTGATTTTGGAAGGTTACCAATTGGTGTTTCTACAAAGTTGTCAACGCCGTTGCAGCGGTCAAAAATCCATGCAAGGACTCTGGAGTTTTCGCCAAAGCCCGGCCACATAAATTTGCCTTCTGCATTTTTGCGGAACCAGTTAACAAAGAAGATCTTTGGAAGTTTGTCGCCGTTACCTGCATCCTGTGCCTGTTTGCCAAGCTTAAGCCAATGTGCAAAGTAGTCACCCATGTGGTAACCGCAGAATGGAAGCATTGCAAATGGGTCGCGGCGTACTGTTCCGGCTCCAGCAATATCAAGAGCTGCTGCTGTAGTTTCTGAACCTGTGATTGAACCCATGAATACACCATGTACCCAGCTCTTACTCTGGTTTACCAATGGAATAGTAGTAGCGCGGCGTCCGCCAAAGAGGAATGCGCTTATAGGCACGCCTTTTGGATCTTCCCATTCAGGTGCGATTACCGGGCACTGTGCTGCAGGCACTGTGAAGCGTGCGTTTGCATGCGCAATCGGGTCGTCGCTTTTTTTGTCGGTTGTTGGTGAAGGTCTTTTGTTTCCTTTCCAGTCAATAATTTCTTTACCTGGTGCCGGGAAACCAATTTCTTCCCACCAAACGTCATTGTCATCTGTAAGACCGCAGTTGGTGAAAATTGTGTTTTTCTGAATTGCTTTCATGGCGTTCAGGTTGGAGAATTCGCTTGTTCCGGGAAGTACGCCAAAGAAGCCTGATTCCGGGTTGATTGCATAAAGCTGTCCGTCTTCTTTGAACTTCATCCAGCAGATGTCGTCTCCGATACATTCAACTTTCCAGCCTGGCAGTGTGGGAACGAGCATAGCAAGGTTTGTCTTGCCGCAGAATGAAGGCAGCGCTGCTGCGATGTATTTATGGCTTCCTTTGGGGTCTGTAATTTTGAGAATGAGCATGTGCTCTGCGAGCCAGCCTTCGTCTCTTGCAAGTACCGATGCGATACGAAGCGCAAGGCACTTTTTGCCAAGAAGGGCGTTTCCGCCGTATCCTGAACCGTATGACCAAATTTCATATGTGTCCGGGAAGTGGCTGATAAACTTTTTGTTTACATCCGGTTCGCATGGCCAGCCGGTATCTTTTTCGCC
>WQXC01000080.1 GCA_009785045.1 Treponema sp.
GTATAATCTTCCTTGATTATTTCCTCGATTAATTCCTTGTAAAAAGGCGACCCCGGCATTGCAGATTGTATCTTTTTTCTGATACTATCCAGCGTTGCTTCGCCTGCAGACATGGTTTTTGTAACATTTTTGCGGACATTGAGCTTATAGTTCTCTCTGTAATAAATATTTAGGTTTTTTAATATACCCATTGCAGCGACTGTTGTTTTTGACAGCTTCGAAAGGCTTTCGCCGATTATACTGAGGGTAAGCGTATCAACGCCGACTTTTGCATGAATTGTCATGTCAGAAACCGCTTTTGTCATGGGAGACTGAGAATCCGGCGTCAAACTACCCCACTCTATGTACCGGATCAGCCCAACAATGCGTTTTATCCGGTCAAGATTTAGAAAATCTACGCCTAGCTGGTAAAAATTGACCAAAAAGTCCAGTTGGTTATCAAAATTGGAAAGCCGGATGGAAAGCTGCTCTATACGTTTAGCCTCCTGAAATGCTCCGGTCTCCGGAATTTCAAGTTCGCTAATCTTTGTTTCCTGTTTATACGGGTCTTCGTCTATGAGTTTTTTCTTTAAATAAATGTTATATAACGAGGCAAAAGAGACCTGAAAAGCCCTAAGATCATCCTTTAGTTTTACTAATTCAGACTTTTCCAACCAGTCTTTTCGCGCAATAAGGACCTGCTCGAGTGTATCAATGTAGCCAGCGATATTAGATTCTGCCATTTATTAAATTATGACGTATTTCTCAAAAAAATGCAAATATTTACAATTCTCGAGCAAGCAAAACGGCACTCTCGCGCCATATATATATATGAAAAACATATATTTTAAATTGACAATTATCTTTATTGTGTCTGTACAGTTAATTTGCTGCGCGGACAGGTTTCCATCCAGCTACATGCTGGAATTCCCGGAAACGCCGGAGCCATGGGTTTTGCTGCTTGGCGAACCTCATTGGCGGTTAGAATGGCTGAATGTAAACGGCTTAAAACAGATAGGGGATTATCCGCCGGGTTTACACAAAAGTTTAGAAATTGAACTGCCGGTCACATGGGCAAACCCTGTTACCGCCTGGCCCTATTGGCCGGAACATAACCTGAATCCGGGCGTATTCAAACCTGCCGGCACCCTATTTCCTTTTGATGTAAAAGGCAGCAGCCTGAGCTTAAGCTGGAACGCAGGACCTGATACTGTATTCTATTGGGAACTTGCATTTACAAACGAAGGAAATTATTCCCGGCTCCCTGCAAATTTTGACTGGCCGCGGTTCCGTGAACTTTTTAGGTCTGATGTTTTAGCTGAAGCTGTCAGAGAAGACCCCTGGCTAATTGACTGGCGTTCTGTTGCCGAAAGGACAAGTTCCGGTAATTTCGACAGACGCCGCCTTGTTCCCGAGCCTGTTAGTACCAGAACTATTCCGGTCCCTGCCGGAACATGGTACGGAACATCCCCTTTTGCCAAACCGCTTGTTTTTACAGTAATAGAAACATTAAATAACGGCGGCGTGGTTTTCCCGGTTCGCTCCGGAATCAATGTGTGGATCAGCACAAAGGGAATATTACGGATAAGTACAGCAGCCTGGTTTTTCATTGAATGGGAATGACTTTTCTGATACTATGAATTATGAACAGAGCGCTATTTTTAACGCTTTTAATATCCTTTACCCTCCCAATATTGGCGCAAAACCAGCCGGTATACGCAGAGTTAAGCGCCGATGAGCAGCTTTCCCTTGTTGGTATATTACTGCCGGATCTAATCGAAAGGTTTGGGTCGCCCAGATCGGTAATTGCAGAAAGAGGTTATGAGGTTTGGCAGGATGATGTTGTTTTTCAGTATAACGGCGCAGATTTTTATATTTACAGAGACAGGATCTGGCAGATAAAATTTGCTTCTACTCAGGGTGTTTCCAACGGAGAGCCAAAAGCGGCTGTTTTATTGGCACTCGGAAACAATGCGGAAGACAGAGGCGATCACATACTTATGCCGCTGACAAGTAAGAACTGGCCATTAATGCTAAGAGTAAATTTTAGCGATATAGGGCGGGTTGCAGCGATATTTATATACCGTCCCGATTTTTAGGGGGAGCAATTAGTGGCAAAAATATGCTTATGCCTTACAGGTAAAACCATCAAACGAAATTTGGAAATACTGAATAAATACCGCAAGTTCACTGATATGGCAGAACTGCGCGTAGACTGCCTTGACCCGGATGAACGTTTACATATCCGCCGATTTCCCGAACTTGCGGGTATTCCCGTTATCCTGACAATCAGACGAGACATTGACGGGGGATACTTTACAGGCGGCGAGGGAGCAAGGGTAAAGCTGCTTGCAAACGGACTTGCGTACGCAAATGCAGACAGCAGATTAAATTTTGCATATGTTGATATCGAAGAAGATTTTCAGGTACCAAGCCTTGAAGAAGCGGCAAGAACATTCGGAACCAGAATAATCCGATCCTGTCATATATTAAACGACCTTATCGAAGATATCCCGGCAAAGATGAAATCCATGCGGCATGCCGGAGATGAAATTGTAAAAATGGCTGTCTCTGTAAAATCTACGCGTGATGTTAAACGTGTATTCCAGGCATCAAAATCATTTACAGGGCAGGATAAAATAATGGTATGCATGGGTCATTACGGAATTTACTCCAGAATTCTTGCCGAAAGATTCGGCTCGTTTCTGACCTATACAAGCGCGTTATCTGAAAATACAGCTATAGGCGCTCCAGGACAAATGGATGTCCGCGAACTTGCCGAGCTATACCGTTTTAGAAAAATAACAAAAAAGACAAAGGTATACGGCGTTGTCGGCAATCCGCTAAAGGCAAGCGTAAGTCCATGGTTTTTTAATACTGTTTTTGCTTTGGAAAATAACGATGCAGTGTATGTGCCTTTTCCGGTAAATTCCATTCGTGATTTTTTTGTAATCGCAAAAGGTCTTGATGTACAGGGGCTTTCGATAACAGTGCCGTTTAAGGAAGCTGTGCTTCCTGAACTTTCAAGAAATTCCGAAGTAGTTGGATCTGTTGGCGCATGCAATACAATACACCGCACCAACGAAGGATGGTACGGCGATAACACCGACTGCGCCGGTTTTTCGGCATCACTTTTGGAATTTCTGGGAAGAAAAAATTTAAAGTTCAAAAAAGTCACAATTATCGGAGCCGGAGGCGTATCGCGCGCTGTCGCTTCCGAAATTTTCCGCATGGGAGGAAAAGCGATTGTTTTAAACCGGACTGTTCATAAGGCAAGAAATATCGCGTTAAAATACAACTTCCGCTGGGGCGGGCTTGATGAAAACGGAATAGAAATGATGTCTAAATACTCAGATGTAATCATTCAAACCAGCTCTGTTGGAATGGAAGGATACGAAGCCGACGATCCGCTGGAACTTTATTCTTTTACAGGGAAGGAAGCGGTAATGGACTTAATTTACACTCCGGCAGAAACACCATTTTTAAAAAGAGCAGCAGCAGCCGGATGCAGAACCATTAACGGATTTGATATGGTCATACGGCAGGCTTGTATGCAATATTCAAACTTCTTTGGAAAAGATATTCCGCAGAAAAATTTATTACAGATAAACTCATTAGGAGCAAATACATGGAACAAGATACGATCAACTTGATGAAAATTGCGGCAGGTAAAGCTGCGGTAGACAGCATGGTAAAAAGCGGCATGAAACTTGGCCTTGGCACAGGTTCAACAGCTATTCACGCTGTTCGCAGGGTAGGCGAACTTATAACACAGGGAGCGTTACGGGACATTTGCGCGTTTGCCACAAGTTTTCAAACAGAAATAGAATGTGAGAAATTAAATATTCCATTTTTCACATTAAACTCCAAAGAACTTTCTGCAGGGCTGGATTTAACAATCGACGGCGCTGACGAGGTAGATCCGCTGAGCCGTTTAATCAAAGGCGGCGGCGGAGCACATTTAATCGAAAAATTAGCCGCTTATGCTTCTTCTGCGTTTGCAATTACGATAGATGAGTCAAAATTAACAGAACGCCTGGGGAACGGGTTTCCGGTTCCGGTAGAAGTTATTCCGGAAGCAAGGGTTCAGGTAACAAAAACGCTTGACAAACTTGGAGCAGATGTTATTCTTAGAGAAGCACTACGAAAAGCCGGACCGGTAATCACCGAGCACGGAAATATAATTCTGGATGTTCGTTTTAGAGAACCTATAGACCCTTCGTTAATGGAAACAGAATTAAATCAAATCCCCGGCGTTGTAGAGAACGGCTTTTTCACGAGAAAAGTGCCGGTAGTATTTATTGCCTGTTCCAATGGTACGGTGGAGACCCGCCCTGCTGTTTAATAAAACAGGCAGGAGGAAAAAATGAAAGAAGATGTAAAAGAAATCGCAGCCCGCGTGCGAGTACTCAGGGAAATTGAAGAAATCTCCGCAGAAGCTTTGGCTAAAGAACTTGGCTTTGATCCGTCTGAATATACCGCATGGGAATCGGGAACAAAGGATTTTTCTGTAGGAGCGCTTGTAGAAATCGCAAACCGCTTTAAGGTAGATCTTTCGGAATTGGTAAGCGGGAAGGCTTCCAAATTAAAAACATTTTGCGTAACACGCGCAGGAGAGGCTCCGGAAGTAAGCCGCCGCCCGATGTACGGCTATTGGAATCTGGCATACACATTTCACAATAAAAAAGCCGAACCGTTTATCGTAGAAGCGTCCGCAGAAACAGAAAACAAACCCATTAATATAAATACCCATCCCGGGCAGGAATTAAACTATGTATTGGAGGGGCGGCTGCTGATTTCAATTAGCGGCCATGATATTGAACTGAATCCAGGCGACTGCATTTATTACAATTCGACAGAGCCTCATGGTATGAAAGCTCTGGGCGGAAAAGCAGCGCGCTTTATAGCTATCGTGTTCTAATTTTAATATAGGAGTTATTTATGTCGTTACTCGACAAATATTTACCAAGAAAAGATTTTGAATCCTACGAGGATTTCTATAAAAATTATGCTGTCAGTATCCCAGAGAGCTTCAATTTCGCTTATGACGTAGTTGAAGAGCTTGCAACAAAAAAACCTGACAGCCGAGCTTTACAGTGGTGCGATGAAAAAGGAGCGGAAGCTGCTTTTACTTTTGCACAAATGAATAACCTTTCCAACAAGGCCGCGAATGTGCTGCGCGATGCTGGAATCGGTAAAGGCGATCCTGTAATGCTGATACTTAAACGCCGCTGGGAATACTGGCCGGTTCTGCTGGCGCTGCACAAACTTGGCGCAATCGCCATTCCTGCAACGCATCTTCTTACCACTAAAGACATTGTGTACAGGTGCAATGCCGCTGACATCAAAGGAATAATCTGCGTTGATGATTCTGAACTTATGAGCCGCATAGACGAAGCAGAAGAGAAAATTAATTTAAAACTTGGCTACAAGGCATTTGCCCGCTCTGTCCACATAAAAAAGGATGACAACCCGGCGCCGTCATCGGCCTGGATCGATTTTAAGCCAATCATGGATAATGCTTCCGATAATTTTCAAAAGCCGGCTGTTGTAAATTCAAACGATGATATCATGCTTTTATATTTTACATCCGGCACAACTGGAATGCCAAAAATGGTACGCCACAATTTTGAATATCCTTTGGGACATATCGCAACAGCTAGGTTCTGGCACCAGGTAGTGCCGGAAGGACTGCACTTAACAGTTGCCGACACCGGCTGGGCAAAAGCAGCATGGGGCTGCATTTACGGACAATGGCTCTGCGAAGCAGGAATCTTTATCTTCGATTATGATCGTTTTATTCCTCCTGCAATGCTGGAAATAATCAGCAAGTACCGCCTTACAAGTTTCTGCGCTCCGCCGACAATATACCGGTTCTTTATCCGGGAAGATTTAAAGAAGTATGATTTCTCTGCGCTTAAACATTGCAGCGTGGCGGGTGAACCTTTAAACCCGGAAATCTTCGATCGATTCCTGGAAGGTACAGGTATTAAATTGCGGGAATGTTACGGGCAGACAGAGCTTACAGTTTCTCTTTGCACATGGCCGTGGCTGGAACCAAAACCCGGCTCCATGGGAAAACCTGCGCCCGGATATGATATCGATCTTTTACGCGAAGACGGAACTTCATGCACCATGGGCGAAGAAGGTCAAATTGCCTTAAGAACGGACAAACGTAAACCCTACGGTATGTTCGGCGGCTACTACCGCGATGATGCATTAACTGCAAGTGTGTGGAGCGATAATATCTACTACACGGGAGATGTCGCGTGGAAAGATGAAGATGGTTATTACTGGTTTGTAGGCCGTAACGATGATGTTATAAAAAGTTCCGGCTACCGCATTGGACCGTTCGAAGTTGAAAGCGCGCTCATGGAACATGCCGCGGTTCTTGAATGCGCCATCACTGGCGTCCCCGACCCGGATCGCGGCACAGCCGTTAAAGCAACTGTAGTCCTTGCAAAGGGCTATTCCGCTTCGGACGAATTAAAGGTAGAATTACAGGAACATGTAAAGAAGACTACGGCGCCTTACAAGTATCCCAGAATTGTGGAGTTTGTAAGCGAGCTTCCCAAAACAATAAGCGGGAAAATACGCCGGGTTGAAATACGCGGAGAAGACACTAAACAGTAAAAGGAGCATATTATGGACTTAAAAGAGCACTTAAAAGAAATATCCGGCAACGATTATATCGATTCGGAACTATTCCCAAAGTTTGGCGTTAAGCGCGGCTTACGTAACGATGACGGTACAGGCGTACTTGTAGGTCTTACCCGCGTCGGCGATGTATACGGCTATGATGTCAGAGACGGAAAAAAGGTTGCCGTTCCCGGTAAGCTCATTTACAGAGGTATTGATGTTGTAGAAATTGCCGCTGAAGCCGCTGAAAAAAACAAGTTTTGTTTTGAAGAAACTGTTTACCTTCTTCTTTTTGGAAAACAGCCAAACCAAAAACAACTTGACGACTTTAACAAACTAATCGGCGAATTAAGAGCTCTTCCCAAAAACTTTATAGAAGATGTAATTTTAAGAGCGCCGTCGCGTGACATTATGAATAAGCTCGCTTCATCTGTGCTTGCTCTGTATCCATATGATGAAAATCCTGAAGGTCAGGATCCGGAAAATGTACTTCGCCAGTGCGTTGAATTAATTGCGCGTTTCCCAAGTATTGCGGCATATTCATACATGTCCAAAAAACATAACTTTGACCGCGAAAGTTTGATTATCCATCAGGTTGATCCTTCGCTGTCTGCAGCGGAAACATTACTTTCGCTTATAAGACCGGATAAAAAGTACACCCGGTACGAAGCGCAGCTTTTAGACCTGGCTCTTGTTCTCCACGCTGAACACGGCGGCGGTAACAATTCGACATTTACTGTGCATGTTGTTACTTCGTCCGACACTGATACTTTTTCTGCAATTGCCGCAGGCATTGGCTCGCTTAAGGGTTACAAGCACGGCGGAGCAAATGCAAAAGTAATCGAAATGATGGACGACATTAAAAAGAATGTTAAAAACTGGGAAAGCGAAGAAGAA
>WQXC01000081.1 GCA_009785045.1 Treponema sp.
CTGTGCGGTAAAAGTTTTTCTATCTCACTCATTGATCAACCTGCGTACTTCTTAAACACTACAACGCCGTTGTGTCCGCCAAAGCCAAGTGAGCCGGAAGCTGCAACGTTTATTTCGCCGAACTGCGCTTTGTTGGCAACATAATCCAGATCACATTCAGGATCAGGATTGTCAAGATTGATAGTCGGAGGATAGAAACCGTCACGGATTGCAAGAATACAGGCAATGGCTTCTACGCCGCCTGCTGCAGCAACACAGTGACCGTGCATACTTTTAGTACTGGAAACTTTCATTTTATAGGCATGATCGCCAAAAACCATTTTAAGCATTTTTGTTTCTGTAGGATCATTTATTTCTGTTGATGTACCATGCGCATTGTAATACTGAATATCTTCAGGTTTAAGACCAGCATCTTCGATAGCATTTCTTACCGCATTCGCTCCGCCGCTGCCTGTTGGATCCGGCGATGTAATGTGATACGCATCTGCTGTAGCGCTGTATCCTGCAAGCTCTGCGATTATTTTTGCACCGCGCGCTTTTGCATGTTCTTCGCTTTCAAGAATTAAAATGCCTGCGCCTTCTGCAATAACAAAACCATCGCGGTCGGCATCAAACGGGCGGGAAGCTTTAGTCGGCTCTTCGCAGCGCTTTGTTGATAATGCCTTTAACATCTGAAAACCGCCGACAGAAAACGGAATAATTGCCGCTTCTGTACCGCCGGCAATAACCACATCACAGCGGCCGCAGCGGATTAAATCAAGCGCCTGTCCAATAGCGTCTGTACCGGCGGCACAGGCTGTTACCTGAGTATATGCAGGACCCTTTGTGCCGAACATCATCGACATATTTCCTGCAGCTTCGTTTGGAATCATCATGGGAATGGTAAGAGGCAGCATTCTTTTGGGACCATCATTGAATAATTTTTTATGCGATTCGGCAACAACTTCGAACCCTCCCTGGCCATTGCCAAGAACAATACCTGTTTTTTCTGCATTGCACTTTACAGGCCGCTTGCCGTCAGCTTCTATTTCGCCGACAAGACCGGCATCGGCAAGAGCCTGCGCTGTTGCCGCAACTGCAAGCTGCGTAAAGCGAGCCATCTTGCGCGCTTCTTTTTTATCCATCCACTGGCTGGGATCAAAATTTTTGACTTCGCCTGCGATTGTTACATCAAAACCTGTGGTATCAAAAGATTCTATCTTGCCGATTCCGCTCTTTCCTTCTTTGAGCGCAGCGCAGAAATCTTCGACACTGTTGCCGATAGGGGAAATAATTCCCATGCCTGTTACTACAACTTTCTTTTTCATAATAAACTCCTAAAATTTGATCCTTAAAAAAACATTCCGCCGTCTACGGGCAAGACCTGCCCGGTAATATATGAGGAAACATCTGATGCAAAAAACAACACAGTCTGGGCAATGTCTTCTGCTTTTCCTGTCCGCTTTAATGGAATAACATCTATCATTTTTTGCTTAATTTCATCAGACAAAACCGCAGTCATATCTGTTTCGATAAAGCCCGGCGCAATGGCGTTTACGCGCACTCCGCGGCTCGCCACTTCGCTGGCAAGACTTTTTGTCATTGCAATTAATCCCGCTTTGCTTGCAGCGTAATTTGCCTGCCCGCCATTACCGTGAATACCGATAATACTCGACATATTAATTATTGAACCTGCGCGTTTGCGTATCATATCTCTTGCAACAGTGCGGGCAACAAAAAAAGCCGCAGTTAAATTAACATCTATTACTTTCTGCCACTCTTCGATAGACATCCTGAATGAAAGATTATCTTTTGTAATTCCTGCATTGTTTACAAGTATGTCAAAGCCGCCGGAATCCTTTACAGCTTTTTCGATAACAGAGTCTACTTCGCATGTCTTGCTTAAATCTGCGCTAATCCAGTGCAGCTTTCCATTTGCAATTTCAATGCGCGCATTTAAATCTTCCGGCTCTTTTGTACCAAGCCCCCAGACTTCCGCGCCGGCGGCAAGAAAGCATTCTGTAATTGCTTTGCCTATCCCCCGCCCTGCTCCGGTTATCAGCGCTTTTTTATTTGTTAAATCCAAAACCTGTCTCCTAATTTTGCCTTACTGTCCAATCTTTGCGATATCTTCGGCAGTACCGGCAGCAAAGACAGGCAATTCACTTCCTGAATCTTTCCACAGACCCTGCAGAACTTTACCAGGCCCAACTTCAAGACATGCTTCTGCACCTGCTTCCGCGACAGCAGCTTCTTCGTCAACCCAGCGGACAGGACATGTAATCTGCTGAACAGCAAGTTTTTTTGCCTCAGGTCCTGAAGAAATCTTTTTGCCTGTTACATTGGAAAAAACCGGAATAACTGGATCTTTAAAAGTAACTTTTTCCAGCGCAGGCACAAAAGCATCTACTGCTTCTGCCATAAGCGGCGAATGGAAAGGACCGGCTACCGGTAAACGTAAAACACGCTTTGCACCAGCTTCTTTAAAACGGGTTTCTGCCTCTGCTAACGCAGCGGCTGTTCCGCTTACAACAAGCTGTTTGGGCGAATTAATGTTTGCTGCATATAAATCCTTTAATCCGTCTGCTTTCCACTGAGCGATTAAAGCTTCTACCTGTTCGGGAGGAAGCCCGACAACGGCAGCCATGCCAGGCGCAGCTTCTGCGTCACCGCCTGCGGCCGCGCGAATCTTATCTGCAACATTCTGCATTGCCTCGCCTCTTGCCTTAATCAGACGGAAACAATCAGCAGCATTGATAACTCCTGCGCACACAAGCGCGGCATATTCGCCAAGACTGAAACCGGCGCAGGCGGCGGGACTGTAACCCTGCTCACCTAAAAACGCAGCCGCCGCAAGGTTTGCGGTCGTAATCGCAGGCTGTACGACATCGGTGCGCTTAAGCGTATCGGCATCGGAGTTAAGCAAATCCTTTACATCTTTCCCGAAAATTTCGGAAGCGGTGTCAAAAAGAGATTTTACAGCATCAGATGAAAGCAAATCCATCGCCATGCCTGAATATTGCGCTCCCTGCCCCGGAAACAAATATACAACGTTTTTTTTATTCATAATTTACTCCTATTTAATTTACCAAATTATAATATTTCCGCCGTAGGTAAGACCTCCGCCAAATCCTACAGTCAAAACTAAATCACCTTTTTTAAGTTTTCCGCTTCTGTTCATTTCGTCTAATGCAATCGGAATTGTTGCCGAAGAAGTGTTTGCATACTCTTCTATGTTCATATAAAACTTTTCTTCCGGAATACGCAGTCTTCTTCTTGCAGCTTGCACAATTCTTGCATTAGCCTGGTGCGGAACAATCCAGGAAATATTTTCGACAGTGATATTTCCCAAACCTTCGACCGGAGATTCCATAAGCGCTGTGATTGTGGTTGATATCGCGCCAACAGCAAAATTATATACTTCCTGTCCGTTCATCTCGACACAAATGCCGGTATCAATTACTTCGCCTTTTTTAAAAGGATTCCGTGTACCGCCTCTTCTCATCAAAAGACTTTCATTACCGGAGCCGTCAGCATAAAGGAGTGTTTTTAAAATACCTTTATTTTCTGCATTTGTTTTTTCCAGAACTACAGCGCCCGCGCCGTCGCCAAACAGTACGCAGGTTCCCCTGTCATCCCAATTCATCAATTTGCTTAAAACTTCCGCGCCAATTACAAGCGCGCGTTTACGTTCAGGATTTACAGCCAAAAGCCCTGCGGCAGTCTCTAAACCGTAAACAAAGCCGGTGCAGCCTGCAGTAATATCCATTGCGGCAGCGCTTTTTGCGCCAATCTTGTCCTGAACGATACAAGCAGTAGAGGGAGTACCGTAATAATCAGCGGTTGCTGTTGCAAGAATAATAATATCGATGGTTGGAGCAATTTCGGCAGCGGCTTTATCCCGCTCTGCCGGGTTTTCGCCGGTGTAACCTGCAGCCATAGCCATGGCATTTAGAGCCGCTTCTATCCCTAAATCGCTGCAAGCGACAGTGTCTTCCGCATAATGACGGCTGCCGATACCCGTATGAGACCTAATCCACTCATCGCTGGTATCAATTTGAGCCGCTAAATCATTGTTGCTGACCTTTTTCGGCGGTACAGCTCGCCCTGTTCCAATAATTTCAAAAGCCATATTTTTTTACTCTCCTAGTATTTACAAAATCCATCTTTTTGTCAAGTCCGAAATTCAATTAATTTATTTGACACAAGAGCAATTTTTTTGGTTGCAGATGGTATATTATACCTGTTATGAAGAATCATTACAAATCCTGCATGTTGTGTCCCCGAAACTGCGGAGTTAACCGTCTAACGGGTGAGGTTGGTCTTTGCGGAGAAACTGCCGAATTACGGGTTGGAGCCGCTCTTATTCACATGGGCGAAGAGCCGCCATTGGTGGGTAGCGGCGGTTCAGGCACGATTTTTATAAGCGGATGCAATCTGGGCTGCGCCTTTTGCCAGAATTTCCAGGTATCCCAGGACGGTATGGGTAAGGTTGTTTCGCCGGAAGAGTTTGCCGAAATCTGCGCAGCGTTACGCGATAATAGAGCAGAAAATATTAATATTGTAACAGGAAGCCACGCAGTTCCAGGCCTGATAGAAGGGTTTATAGCCATGCGAAAGGCAGGTTTGGAGATCCCCATACTTTGGAATTCATCCGGGTACGACAGTCTGGAAGCGCTGGAATTATTAAGCGATCATGTTGATATATATCTGCCGGATTTAAAAACACTGGACAGCGAAATATCAGGCAGGTTTTTTAATGCTCCGGACTACCCGGAAACAGCAAAAGCGGCATTACTTAAAATGACAGAAATGAAAAATGATATGTCTAAAGTAATTGTCCGCCATTTGATTTTGCCGGGTTATCTGGAATCGTCACGTTCTGTTCTAAAGTGGTTTGCAGATAACATGAGGGAACGCGCCCTGCTTTCGCTGATGACACAATACACGCCGATACCAAACAGGAGTAAACAAATGCCGCAGAAATATTTATCCGAAAGAGAATACGATACTGTTTTGGGGTGGCTTGAAGAATTTGAAATAGAAGACGGTTTTTGTCAGGAGCTTGTTACCGGCAGCGACTGGCTGCCGGATTTCAAGCGTAATAATCCATTTTCATCGGAACTTTCAATTCCGGTCTGGCACTGTTAATTACCAGCCGAACTTTAACCCAAAGTTAAAACCAAAACCAGCGCCTGCCCAGCTCTTCGCAAAAGATTGCGACCGGAGATCTGCGCCAAGGTTAAGTTCAAAGGCTCTTAGGTTTAAGGCAAAATCAAGACTGTTTATCCACATGCGGTCGGTGTAATTAATACCAATTCTTGTGTGGAAAAGGTTTACAAGATTTAAATGTGAATTAATACCAATTTCCAGGGAAACAGGATCCTGATAAAGGTCATTAACCATAAAACCAAAAACAGGTCTTATAGTAAGAAGTTTTCTTCCGTTTATCGGTCGCCAGTCTGCCCAAAGAAGTGTTTTAAAAGGACGGTATACCCGCAATTCTTTTTTGCCATAAACAGGTTCGCTGTCTTCGTCAAAGGACGAAAGGAAGCCATCAATATCGTCTAAATCGATTGCATTTTTGCTGCCAATCTGACCTCTTACCCGCATATAATCTTCCATTCTTGAAGAAAAAACCGGAATATTTACAAAATCTAAACCAACATCAAAATCCAAAAACGGGAAAAGACTGGTTAAACCAATTTCTTTTGACAGCGGATATTCAACTCCAACAGAAATATCAAATCCAGGCTTTGCAGTAAGTTCGAATTCTCCATCCATTGGAACAGCGGTGTAAACCTGCACATCGTAACCAAGACACAGTACTGTACCGCCGGAACTTGTATCATATGTATAACTAATATCCGGTTTTAAATACGCAAGCGCCCAGAAAAATGAAGGATCGATTTTTACCTTAAACTTTTGCACACTAAAAAACGATGTCATATCAATAGCAGCAAATGCTGCGCCGCTTAAATCCGATTTGTCATCGACTGCTTTACTAAAGCTAAGCATGTTTCCGGAAAGACCAAGAATTCCAACACCTTCCAAACTGGTGCCAAAACCAAATCCCCATCCTTTCTTTGGGTCGACTTTGATATGAAACGGTGAAAAATTTACACCAAGGTTAAATTTAAAGCCATCTGCCAGTTGGTCCAAATCGATAACGATTGTCTCGCTAAAGACATCTGATACCGAAAGGAAGTTATTTGTAAAGTTACCGTTAAAATGAAGAAGGCCAAGTTCAAAAACACGGTCTTCGATACCAAATGGTTTTCTTGCGCCAATAACATCCATTGGATCGTCGCCAAACGGGTCATCATATGCATAAGCGCTTAGGGGAATCATAAAACAAATTAATAAAAGTAATGATATTTTTTTCATTTTTATTCCTCCTATAGCTCTATTCTGTATTTTATTTTGGCTTTAAAAGCCAACTCGGTCATCATTAAATTCCTGGGAATATATAATTCCGCACCAGGATTCATTACAACCTTAATCTCGGGAGCAAACGGATAACTGTTATTTATTTTTGCCATATCTGCTGCGCTAAAATTAAAGACAAGCGAATTACTACCTATTGCAACAGGAATATTAATATAATCAGGTGTTCCAAATGTGCCGTTTGTAATTTGCAACGTTGAATTGTCAAGAGGGAATCCAGAAAGTTTAACTTCCAGATACAAGCTTTCTACAATGTCGCCAATAGCGCTTGAGTCTCCAGCATAGCTTCTTCCAAGAAGATCGTCATCTTCACCTTCATCAGAGGAGAAATCAAATAAATCCCACTCTCCGCCGGTTGGCGCTACGAACCTGAAAGGAAGCCAGACAACAAGTTCTATTTTTACATTACCTGGAGCAAGCATTTCTTGTGTAATTGCACCAGTTAGACTAAGTCCAATATCGACATTAATTTCTTCTAAATCATTGTCAATTAGTATAGTGATGGGAGCGCCGCCTGCCGGCATTGAGGTACCAAGATACTTATTGCCATCAACTAAGGGTGATGATTCCAAATTACTGGGATTATTTCTGGAAAAATTTTGTTCGTGAATATTAATATCAAGAAGTGTTAAAATATCATGACCGGAAATATAAATATGTGCTTCGTATCCATCAAATATAAAGTCACCTAAAAATTCACTCAAATCCAAATCAGGCATTTCAACAGTGTCTGCAAAAAACGGAAAATTGGTCACATCAAAAACTGGATTATCCAACGGAATCCCATCATCAAACATTCCTGTCTCAAACAAAAGCTGTATTGCAGCTAAATTATCACTTTCAAAATAAAATTCTTCATCATACAGTGTAATAGCAGCCATCATTGTAAAAACACTCGGGGTATTTATACAGTCATACAATCTGATATATTCTTCACTATCACCTGCGTCCAATAAATCATCAAGCATTTCCCGCAGAAAATCGCCTGTGTCAAAATTTCCGGTAAAAGAGAAGCTTGGTGTCCCTTTTATTTCGATTGCAGTTGGGATATCAAATTTACATGTTAAA
>WQXC01000082.1 GCA_009785045.1 Treponema sp.
GTGAACAGATTAGGACTCAGTGGATTTTCAGGGATGATAACGGAAACACAAGATTAAATGCTGTTTTTATGGAACCTGATTCCGAATCAGTTCCGGAGGACGAATATTTAACAACGTATGAATCTGTTGAATTAATAATTACAGATGATACTGATGAAGACATACAGCACGAAGATGAACCTGTAATATTGGTTTTTGCAGAAGAATCAAATGATTTAGATGAATTAAAAGAATCAGACGAAATAAGCGAGTTTAATGAAGAAACAGAAGAAGAAGTCTTTGAGTATTTGGCAGATATAAAAAACAGAAGAGGTTTTTTAGAAATATTTAACGAAGATTTATATTTAACATCTGAGTATAGATTCTACGAAGACGGAAGATCAGCAAAGACAGATTACACCTATAATAATAATTTACTGATAAAAGCCGAATATTTGACAATAGAAAGTTACGAAGAAAGAGAATATAAAACAGCTTACGTTGATCATTACCGGTATAACCGGACGCTTTCATTAAGAACAATAGAACGGGTATTTCATTATGATATGCACTTAAGCGATCCTGTAAGCGTAACATTTCCAAGGCGCATAATGGATGCCGCCATTATCGGAATATTCAGTAATGAAAGGCTTAATTTATATCCTGAATTTTTTGGAGATGTTTTTGTAGGCATAGGATCAAGGCTTATTTACGATACAGACAACAGGGGTAGGGTTGTCAGCCAAACGCTATATGACAGCGAAGACAGTGTTATCTGGTTTATTATTAATACATGGCATAATAACAGGATTATTTCTACGACCAAAACAGAAGGCGATTTAATATTAACAGCAGAGTTTGTATATAATTCTGACGGAGACAGGATAATAGAAAGAAATATTAAAAACGGAGTTATGGAAAGAGTTGTCCGCGCCGAAGGTGATCTGGAAATAGAAGAATTATACATGAATAATGTTGTTGTTTTACGCGCAATCTGGGAAGATGGCAGAAAAATATCCGAAGTTAGGGTAATAAATTGAAAAAGCAGGGTTCTAAATGGATATTATTTGTTGCTTCCAGATATATATTTAAGGGTAGAAGCAGCTCTCCTGTATTGGCAATAATGGGAATTGCTGTCGGAGTGCTTGCGCTTATCGTTATTATTTCCGTTATGAACGGTTTCCAGTTAGGTTTTATAGAAAGTATTTTGGAAGTTTCGTCATATCATCTGCGTCTTGAGTCTTTTGATCGCGAAAAAACAAATGAGCTGCAGGAAAAATTGCTTGAGATTCCTGGTGTAAGAGCTGCGGTTCCTTTCATGGAGTATCAGGCTATAGCAAGGGGAAGACGAGTCGCTCAGCAGGCAGTTGTGGTAAGGGGTCTTCGCGATGATACGCTGGAAATTGATAAAACCATGGAAAGTAAGCTGTCTTTTGAAGACGGTTCCTTTTATATTCCGGATTCCAATTATATACTGCTTGCCGCTGAACTTGCGCGAAGGCTTGGTCTTAGAACAGGAGACGAAGTTACATTGTACTCCATAACAGGAATATTGTCCGGAGAAGATGATGTTGGTTATGATAATTTTATAGTAACGGGTGTCTTTAGAACCGGGTATTACGATTATGACTGCACCTGGGCTTTTATTAATATAAACAGCAAATCATTTGCAGATAATGAATGTGATTTAAAGCTGGGTGTAAAACTTACAAACCGTTTTCAGGACAGATCTTCGCTGGAACAGGCAAAAAGAAAATTAGCGGATTATGAAGGAATAAAATTATCAAGCTGGAGAGATTACAACCGTTCTTTCTTTGGAGCGCTTAGAACAGAAAAATTGTTTATGTTTATTCTTGTAGGACTTATTTTTATTGTTGTAGGACTTAATATTTTTCAGGCTCAAAGAAGAGCGGTTTTACAACGGCGTGAAGAAATAGGGCTTTTGCGCGCTGTCGGCGGCACCGAAAGAGCAGTGCGCTTTGTTTTTGTATTTGACGGAGCAATTATAGGGCTTACAGGCGCATCTTTAGGGCTTTTATTTGGATTAACCATCGCTTTAAACATACAACAGTTTTTTTTATTGGTAGAAAATGTTGTCAATTTTTTTATTAACATTTTAAACACAGCGGCAGTTTTCCTTGGAACAGATATGGCAGGAAACTTTGCGGTTTTTTCGCCGACTATTTTTTATATAAAAGAAATACCGTCACGGGTATTGCCATTGGAAGTTTTTATGATTTATATGTTTGGGTTCTTGTCGGCGGTTTTAGCTGCATGGTATGCATCGCGAAAAGCTGCCAAAGTACAGCCGGCGGAGGTGCTGCGTTATGAATGATTATCAGGATAGAATTCTGCTTAAGGTAGAAAATATCGTTAAGAACTATGCCTCAGGCGCGGAAACGCTTTATATATTAAAGGGAATTAATTTTAATATAGGAGAAGGCAGCTCTGTTGCAATCAGCGGTCAGAGCGGAAGCGGAAAGAGCACTTTGCTTAATATTATCGGCGGCCTTGACCGTGCTGACGAAGGAAAGGTATTTATCGGCAATAACGAGATTACCGCTTTGTCAGAAAAAGAGATATCGCAGTACCGGTCAAAACAGGTAGGTTTTATTTTTCAGTTTCATTATCTTTTAAAGGATTTTACAGCGCTTGAAAATATAATGCTGCCGGCATATATCGCAGGGATTAAGAAAAAAGAAGCGCTGAATATGGCAAGATCGCTTTTGGCAGATGTAAAGCTGGAAGACAGAGGCGGGCATTTTCCTTCGCAGTTATCCGGCGGTGAACGTCAGAGGGTGGCAGTTGCGCGCTCCATGATTAATAATCCGGCTTTGATTCTGGCAGATGAACCAACAGGAAACCTTGATCCGCAGAACAGTGAAAATGTAGCGGAATTATTATACGAAAGCGCGCAAAAATGGAATAAAACGCTTATTGTTGTTACCCACGATAAAAAAGTTGCGCAAAGAGCGTCTGTAAGGCTTGTTTTGGAAAACGGCCGGTTAGTATCCGGAGAACTAAATTGAAAAAAGGAACTTCTTTTTTTATTGCAATAAGATATCTTTGGGGAAGAGCTCATGAAGGAGTCCGGTATTTACGCGGCGCTGCAGCCGGAATAGCGGTAAGCCTTGTGCCGATAATCGTAACACTTATTGTTGCAGACGGGATGATTAGAGGAATTACTGACCGGTATCTTGAACTGGGAACAGGCCACCTGCAGATTATGAATTATAATGATTTTGAAGATGAAGATGAAACAATCAGATTAATTATGGAGCTTGACGGGATAAGAGGAGTATGGCCGGAACAGCGCGGAATAGGCGTATTGGCAGGAAGAACCGGAAAAACCGGCGTCACTGTACGCGCAATAGAACCTTCATTTTGGGATGATCCAGGAAGCGCAAAATTATTAAAAATTATTGACGGTGTAAATAAACCCAGTACAGACCGCGATATTGTATTGGGCGAAACACTTGCAGAAAATATTGGCGTTAAAACAGGCGATACAGTTCGTTTAATGACCGTAAGAACAACAGAAGGCGGCAGAATGTCTCCAAGAACGGCGTCTTTTATTGTAAGAGGTATTATTTCCTGCGGTTATAACGAACTTGATGCTTTATGGTGCATAATTAGCTACGAAGGCGGTAAACGCGTGATTTCTTCGGAGCAGGCTTCGTCAAGCTATATTGTAAAAATTAACGATCCTTACAGGAAAGCCGAAGATTTTTCCTGGGATCTGCATTATAAACTATCCAGCAGTTACAGTATTTTTACCTGGAAAGACCTTTTGCGTTCACAGTACAGCTCTTACCAGACAACAAGGCAGCTTTTATTATTTATTATGGCATTGATCGTGATTGTCGCGGCAGTAAATGTTTCTTCTGCTACAAGTATGCTGGTTCTTGAACGCCAAAGAGATATTGCTGTGTTAAAAGTAACCGGCGCATCTGTAAGAGGAGTTACCGGTGTTTTTCTGTGGGGCAGTCTTCTTACTGGATTTGCAGGAAGTATAATAGGTATATCACTTGGCCTGCTTATTGGAGTAAACATAAATTTTTTAGTTCGGTCTCTGGAAACAGTTTTAAGTTTTATCTCCGGTTTATTTAACGGAGAAGAAGTAAAAATACTCGACCCTGGTTTTTATCTTGAAACAATTCCCATTATTATTGACTGGAGCGCAGTTTTGGTTATCTGGCTGTTCACAATCCTTTGTTCGGTAATAGCATCATGGATCCCGGCGTTTAAAGCAGGGAAGTTAAAACCAATGGAACTGCTGCGAAAAACTTAAGTCCGCAATCAATACTCTTCCCAGGCTTTTATCTCTATCTGCGCGCCGTTGTGAAGTGTCTCAAGCGCGTCTATAAATTCTTTTGCAACCTTAATGTTCGTAAACAGCGGGATGTCAAAGTCTACTGCCATACGGCGGATAGTGTAGTCGTTTTTAAGCTCAAGCTCGGCGTTGTTCTTTGGAATATTGATAATTATGTCTATATTACGCTTTTTGATATAATCAGCAATATTTGGCTCTTTCTTTTCCAAAGGCCATGCAAGCGGTTCAGCATCAAGATTGTTCTCTTTAAGGAATTTTGCAGTTCCGCGGGAAGCGTAAAGCTTGTGTCCCATATTAATAAGTTTGCGAGCAGAATCCAGGAAGTCAAGTTTGTCTACAATCGGACCTGTTGATAAAAGAATATTGGCAGGACCTTTTGGTATTTTGTAACCAACAGAGAGTAATGATTTTAACAGCGCGTCAGAAAGGCTTGAGCCAATACAGCCGACTTCGCCGGTACTTGCCATTTCAACGCCGCTTACAGGGTCTGCGCCGTGTAACCGCGAAAAGCTGAACTGCGCCGCTTTTACGCCAACGCAATTTAGTTCAAGCGCAGATATAGGCACTTTTTCGACTTGTTCATCCAGCATGGCTTTTACAGCAAGCTCTATCATGTTTATGCGGCTTACTTTGGAACAGAACGGGAAACTTCGGCTGGCTCTTAAGTTACATTCAATTACGCGTACATGTCCTCTTTGCGCAAGGAATTGAATGTTAAAGGGCCCTGTAATATTTAATGCCTTCGCTATTTTTTCGCTAATCTGCTTTATCTTGCGAAGGGTTTCAATGTATAACCTTTGTGCAGGAAGAACAATTGTAGCGTCGCCGGAATGAACACCCGCATTTTCGATATGTTCAGAAATTGCGTGGAAAAGTATCTCGCCCTTGCGCGCAACAGCGTCAACTTCTATTTCCTTGGAGTTTTCGACAAACTTGGAAATTACAACAGGATGTTCCGGCGATACATCTGTAGCTAAATTAAGGAATTTTTCTAAGCTGGAATCATCCCATGCGACATTCATAGCGGCGCCGGATAATACATAACTTGGGCGAATTAAGACAGGGTAACCAACGGTTTTAGCGAACTCTTTGGCAGAAGCATGGTTGGTAAGTTCTTTCCACTGCGGCTGACCAATTTCTAGCTTATCAAGAAGTGCAGAAAACTTATTGCGGTCTTCTGCATTGTCGATTGACTGCGGCGATGTTCCAAAAATGTGGACACCGGCATCAAAAAGTTTTGTTGCAAGGTTATTGGGAGTTTGCCCGCCCATCGAAACAATAATGCCGTCCGGGTTTTCACGTTCGTAAATATCCAGAACACGTTCAGGAGTAAGTTCTTCAAAGTAAAGCCTGTCGCACATATCGTAGTCGGTGGAGACAGTTTCAGGATTACAGTTAACCATTATCGAGTAGCGTCCAAGGTTACGCGCAGTCTGCACAGCATTAACGCAGCACCAGTCAAACTCGACGCTGCTTCCAATCCTGTAAACGCCTGAACCAAGTACCATTACGCCGCGGCCAGATGAGTTAACATCGTCTATTTGTGTATTGCCAGGTGAGCTGGCAGAGCTGTAAGTCATGTACAGGTAATTGTTTTTTGCCTGATATTCTGCTGCAAGAGTATCGATCTGCTTGATTGCAGGAAGTATACGGTGCTCTTTGCGGATTGTGCGCACTTCCATTTCGGATTGCTTTATAAAATTGCCAATTCGTAAATCAGAGAATCCAAGCTGTTTTGCCTGAGCAAGAAGTTCTCTGTCTAAACCTTTTTTTCCAACTTCGCGGATTTTTTGCTCGGTTTTCCAGATGTTTTCCATTTTGTAAAGGAACCACTTGTCTATTTTTGTAAGTTTATAAATCTTGTCTACAGACCAGCCTTCGCTAAGAGCGCGGTAAATAACATAGATTCGCCTGTCCGTGGGTCGGCAAAGCGCATCACGGATTTTTGCGTCTGTAACTTCCGAATCAATAAAACTGCCGCCGCAAAGCGCGTTGTCTCCGGCAAGACCCGGAGCGCCAATGCCTGTCATGCGAAGGGCTTTTTGAATCGCTTCTTCGAATGTTCTTGCGATAGACATAACTTCGCCTACAGATTTCATTTCCGAGCCGATGCGTAAATCTACATTTTTAAACTTGGTTAAGTCCCAGCGCGGAACTTTTACAACGATATAATCCAGCGCAGGTTCAAAGAAAGATTTTGTCGCGCGTGTTATGCGGTTTTCGATTTCCAGCATTGAATAACCAAGGGCGATTTTTGCTGCGATAAATGCAAGCGGGTAACCTGTTGCTTTAGACGCAAGGGCAGAGCTGCGCGAAAGACGGGCGTTAACTTCGATAATACGGTAGTCTTCCGAGAACGGATCAAGCGCATATTGAATGTTACATTCGCCGATGATTCCAAGATGACGGATTACTTCAATGCCGATTCGCCTAAGTTTACCAAGTTCAGAATCTGATAATGTTTGCGCAGGAGAAACAACAATGCTTTCGCCTGTGTGTATCCCTAACGGGTCAAAGTTTTCCATGCTGGCAACTGTTATACAGTTGTCCTGGGAGTCTCTGACAATTTCAAACTCAATTTCTTTCCAGCCGCCAAGCCATTCTTCTACAAGAATTTGAGGCGGCGTATCAATTTCGTTTTTTCTGGCAAAAACCATCGCGCATTTTTTTGTAAGGTCGGCTTCGTTTCTGCAGATACCTGAACCTGCGCCGCCAAGAGTAAATGCAACGCGTGCCATCACCGGGTAGCCTATTTCGTTTGCGGCTTTTAAAGCTGCGGCTGTATCGGTTACTGCAAAACTGAGCGGGGTAAGCGCGCCGATTTCGTTAAGGCGGTTTACAAATAACTGCCGATCCTCTGTGTCTTCGATAGATTTTACAGGAGTGCCAAGAACGCGCACGTTATTTTTAGCAAGCGTGCCTTCTCTTTCCAGTGCAACGCCGCAGTTAAGAGCAGTCTGGCCGCCGAAAGAGAGCAAAAGTGCGTCGGGTTTTTCCTTTTCGATAACTTTTCGCACATATTCAGGTGTTACAGGAAGGAAGTA
>WQXC01000083.1 GCA_009785045.1 Treponema sp.
GATATCGACCCTAATGCAAGCCGATAAAATACTTGTTTTAAGAAACGGAACGGTAGAAGCAATTGGTTCACACAAGGAATTGATGGAACAGAAAGGCACCTACTACCGTATATTTGAAATGCAGTCCGACCACTTAATCTGTCCAGATTTAAATGGACAGGTGGAAACAAACAACCAGATTAAGTGGTCGGACAAGGAGGAATAAATGTCAGACTATGAATATATAGAATATAACAAACCACTGTCCCTAAAAGTATGGAAGAAAATGCTTCCTTTTATTGTGACAGAAAAAAAGAACCTGATTACCTGCGTAATATTAATGTTTCTCGTTGCAATCATCGATATTGCTTTTCCATTGATACTTGGATATGCAATAAAAAATAATATTGAGCCGCAAACAGTGGACGGAATTTGGGTTCTGTTATCAATATCCGCCGCTCTTGTAATATTTCAGGCTATTACAGTTTTTATATTTATCTCTATCGGAGTAAGAGCAGACTGCGGAATATGCCGATGTCTTAGAAATGCAGTTTTTACACATTTGCAAAAACTAAGCCTTTCTTATTACAGTAAAACCCCTGTCGGCTACCTTATGGCGCGCACGAATTCGGACACAAGCCGCATTGGAGATATTGTTGCATGGGGACTTATCGATTTTACATGGTCAATTTTTTACTGTGTTGGAGCGATAATTGCAATGTTCATTGTTCACTGGAAGATGGCATTAATAACCTGCGCGGTAGTTCCGGTAATGGGTTTAATAACATGGCTTTTTCAAAAACACATTTTAACGTTAAACCGTATAATTCGCAAAATAAATTCCAAAATGACAGGAGCCATGAACGAAGGTATCACAGGTTCCAAAACCGTAAAAGTTATTGTTTCGGAAAAGCAAAGTTTAAATGAGTTTTCTGGAATTACATCGGAGTACAGGCAGAATGCTACATCTCTTGCGCGGCTTAGATCGACATTTGTTCCGTTAACGCTTTTTGTCAGCTCCCTGGCAGCAGCAGCCGTTTTAAGTTATGGCGGCTACGAAATAATTTTCCTTGGCGCGCAGCTTTCTGTTCTTGCGATCTTCCTGCAATATGCAGGCGGTTTCTGGTGGCCTATACAAAATATCGCACGCATCCTGACTGACATTGTTTACACACAGGCAAACGTAGAAAGAGTCAACGGCTTACTTGATCAGAATCCCGGCATAATAGACAAACCGGAAGTTGTCGAAAAATACGGCGATGTCTTTGCGCCAAAAATGGAAAACTGGGAGCAGATTGCAGGCGATGTTGAATTCCGTGATGTAACATTTAATTACCCGGGATACAACAAAAACATACTGGAAAATTTTAATCTGCATATTCCAAAGGGAACTTATGTCGCAATTGTAGGCGAAACAGGCGCAGGAAAATCTACTCTTGTAAACCTTGTGTGCCGGTTTTATGAGCCTACAACAGGACAGATTTTAATTGACGGCAGAGATTACCGCGAAAGGAGCCAGCATTGGCTTCACAGCGCGTTCGGTTATGTACTGCAAAGTCCTCATCTTTTTTCCGGCACTATCCGCGAAAATATCCGCTACGGGCGGCTGGATGCAACCGACGAAGAAGTTGAAAAAGCTGCCGCTATTGTTCATGCAGATAAGGTTATCGCCAAAATGGAAAACGGTTTTGACACAGAAGTTGGCGAAGGCGGAGACAAACTTTCTACGGGAGAAAAGCAGCTTGTCTCTTTTGCGCGCGCTGTTCTTGCAGACCCAAGAATTTTTATTCTTGACGAAGCGACAAGTTCCATCGATACAGAAATGGAAATGCTTTTGCAGAATGCCATTCATACGTTATTGGAAGGCCGCACCAGTTTTGTCATCGCGCACAGACTTTCTACAATTCGCAATGCAGATTTAATTCTTGTTGTAGACGAAGGAAAAATAATCGAACGCGGAACACACGTGGAGTTAATGACGAACCGGAAGCACTATTACAAGCTTTACACTCAGCAGTTTGAGGCGGAAGTCGAGGAAAAGGTTTTGAGGGAATCTGTAAAGGACGCTTCGACAGGCTCAGCGTCCAATGGGCATGGTGCCTGAGCGCCGAGCGCTGAGCCTGTCGAAGCGTCGAAGGCACCGCTATGTTAGCTTGACTGCCTGCATCTGCGCGCGAACGCTTAACTCGGCTGCTTTAAAAGCATGTTCCTGAGTCATTGCGTTTTCCGTGCGGTTAAGGCAGTCAAGTATCAACTGGCCAAAGAAGGGATACCCCACTTTGCCTTCGACATCGTAGTAGGTTTCTTCTTTGCTGTTGGCAAGATAAACGTGACCGCCGTGACTGCCTTTTTCTCCCAACTGCATGTATTTCCGCTGTTCGATATAACCTTCAGTTCCAAGAATGAACGATCTGCCGTCTCCCCACATTTGCAGGCCGTTAGGGGTAAACCAGTCTACGCGAAAATAATGCGTTGCCCCGGAAGCGCCGACAAGCATGGCATCACCAAAGTCATCAAGCTCGGGATACTGCGGATTATTATAATTGGCTATCTGACTGCGAACTACAATTGCATCTTTTTCGCCTGCATAAAACAAAAACTGCTCTATCTGATGACTGCCGACATCGCAAAGTATTCCGCCGTATTTTTCTTTTTTAAAAAACCATTCGGGACGCGATTGTGCGCTAAGCCTGTGCGGACCAAGACCAATTACCTGAATCACCTTGCCTATGGCACCTTGTTCAATTAACTGCCCGGCAAAAACAGCGCTTTCAACATGAAGGCGCTCGCTGTAATAGACCATGTATTTTTTACCGGTCTCTTTTACTTTTGCCTTTGCAGCATCAAGCTGCTCAAGCGTAGTAAGCGGCGCCTTGTCTGTAAAGTAATCTTTTCCCGCCGACATTACCCGCAGACCAAGAGCGCAGCGTTCAGAAGTAACCGCAGCGCCTGCAACCAAAAGCACTTCTCTATCGTTAAGAATTTCGTCTTCGCTTGCCGCGCGTTTTACGCCCGTGTATGTTTCACAAAACTTATTTACTTTTACCGGGTCAGGATCGTAGACGCTTTTTAAAACGCCGCCCGCTTCGATTAATCCGTTACACTGTCCGTAAATATGACCATGATCCAACCCTATCGCTGCAAAAACAAAATCTCCCTGCTTTACTACCGGCGCAGGTTTTCCTTTGGGTGCATAATTCATTCCTTCGGATCTGGAAGCCATGTTATCCTTCCTTTGACGCGGTTTTTTTATAAAAATGAGGAACCTTTTCTTTCATTCCCTGAACTGTGTAAAACGGATCATCGTTTTTTATGGGTAAATCTACAGTCCTTTGTTCAATACCGGCTTTATAAATTGCAGTAATAAGTTCGATTGTTTTCTTGCCGTCTTCTGCTCCGACAAGCGGAGCTTCTCCGACAAGCGGAGCTTCTCCGACAAGCGGAGCTGCGCCTGTAGACGCTGATTCAATCGCAGCCAGCACATCATCAATCTGTCCTTTATGAAATGAATGCTTTAATGCCGGAAGTGATTCGTAATACTCATTTAACTTTGTAATAAGCGTTGTGTTTTGCTCTTTCTCAGGAAAACCGTTTGGCTGTGCAACATTGGCTGCAACCCTCCACGGCCAGGAAACGCGCGCTTTTTCACCCTGGAAAACAATCTGCTGCTCTTCGCCATGATGAATAACAGAGCTAGTAACCTGAGCAAGCGCTCCTTTCGCGCAAAGACCGCCGTCGTACTGCAATACAGCAACGGAAATATCTTCTACCTCGGCGTTGTCGTGAGAAGCGTTGCTTATAACTGCATTTACTTTTTTTGGAAGCCCAAGCATCCAGCACAGCATATCGATGTGATGGACAGCATGGTTTAGTGTACAGCCGCCGCCTTCTTTTTCCCATGTACCGCGCCACCACAAGTCATAGTAGGAATGACCTCTCCACCACAGAGATTCAATTTGCGCGTGTACGACCTTGCCAATAAGCCCGGTGTCTAAAACTTTTTTAAGGTTGTAAATAGGATCGCGAAAACGGTTTTGCGCAATTACGGAAAGAACTTTACCGCTTTTTTTAGCCGCGGCGATCATGGCGTCACATTCTTCCAGGGAAGCAGCCATTGGTTTTTCTACCAGAACATTTTTACCGGCATTTAAAAAAGCAATCGTTATTTCTGCGTGGCAAAAAGGCGGAGTACAAATGCTTACAAGATCGATATCGTCATTTAAAATATCTTTGTAGGATTCACTTACCTTTGCTCCCAGGCTGCGGGCACTGTTTTTTTCGGCAGTCTTTTCCAGAAAGATATCTACCAGATGAGTTATTTTACACCTGTCAGGAAAAGCAAGATATCCGTCAATATGCTGAACGGAAATATTTCCCGTACCGACAATCGCGACTTTAATCATGCCTAATGTTACACTCGATCCTTCATCGAAATGTAATTCTGCTGCTTTGTTACAGACTTGTACGCCGGGCGGATAATCTTTCCGTTGCTAACAAGTTCTTCCAGCCTGTGAGCGCTCCATCCTGCTACACGCGCAACGGCAAAAAGCGGAGTAAAGAGCTGTTCGGGCAGGTCTAACATGCTGTAAACAAAACCAGAATAAAAATCGATATTGGCGCTGACGCCTTTGTAAATCTTGCGGACTTTTCCAATTATTTCAGGCGCAAGCGTTTCAACTTTTGAATAGAGCTTATATTCATCTTCCCTGCCCTTTTCTTTTGCAAGCTGTTCGACGAACTGACGGAAGATTAAAGCTCTTGGGTCAGACAGAGAATAAACAGCATGACCCATGCCGTAGATTAAACCGGATTTATCAAAGCCCTGCTTGTTAAGAAGTTTTTCCAGGTAGTTATTTATTTCGTTATCGTCATTCCAGTCGGAAACATTTTCCATCATGTCACGGAACATTTGCACTACCTTAATATTCGCGCCGCCGTGCCTTGGCCCCTTTAAAGAAGCAAGAGAAGCTACAACTGCAGAATATGTATCAGTATGCGAAGATGTAACAACGTGATTTGTAAAGGTTGAGTTATTACCGCCGCCGTGCTCAGCATGAAGCACAAGAGCAATGTCCAGAATACGCGCTTCAAGATCTGTGTAACTGGAATCCGGCCGGAGCATATGCAGAATATTTTCTGCGATTGACGCTCCCTTTTGAGGCGGATGAATCATCAAACTTTTATTTTCGTGGAAGTGAGCAAAAGACTGATAGCCGTAAACCGCAAGCAGCGGAAACTGTGCAATTAAATTGATGGACTGCCGCAGAACATTCGGAATTGAAATGTCATCCGGATTATCATCAAAAGCATACAGGGTAAGCACGCCTTTTGACAGTGAGTTCATCATATCTGTAGAAGGAGCGCTCATTATTGTATCGCGGACAAAGTTTTCCGGCAGAACAGTATGCTCTTCCAGAATACCGGCAAATTCCTCGAACTCAGCCTTGTTCGGCAGATGCCCGAATAATAGAAGAAAACATGCTTCTTCAAAGCCAAAGCGCTTTTCGTTAAGGAAGCCATCGACTAGTTTTTCGATATTTATGCCGCGATAGTACAGCTTGCCTTCGCATGGGACAAGGTCGCCGTCTTCGATTACATAAGAAACAATTTCGGAAATTTCAGTAAGCCCTACCAGCACGCCTTTTCCGCTGATATCCCTTAAGCCGCGTTTTACCTCATACTTTAAATAGAGTTCGTTTTCGATCATTCCATGATCCAGCATGAGTTTTGAGTACTTCTCAATAAACTTGTTTTTTTGTTCGTTATTCATAGGGGAATTCTAGCATAAATCGCTGTGGTTTGCTAGTATAACCAAAATGAAGAACATTGAACTTCTTGCTCCTGCGGGTGACATGACAAAACTACGGCTTGCTGTAAAATACGGCGCCGATGCCGTCTATCTGGGCGGCAAATTCGGCTTGCGTGCAGGCGCAGCCATAGAGGACGAGCGGCTGGAAGAAGCAGTCTCCTTCGCGCATTCTCATAGTAAAAAAGTTTATGTCACAGTAAATATATTTGCGCGCAATGCAGATTTTTACGAGATTAAGGCATATGTTAAGAGACTTGAAGAACTTAACGTTGATGCAGTTATCGTATCTGATCTGGGAGTACTAAGGCTTGTCCGTGAAAATACATCGCTTGATATACACATCTCGACCCAGGCCAATGTTATAAACAAGTTTACCGCAGAAGAATATGTTAATCTTGGAGCAAAACGGATTATCCTTGCGCGCGAATGCAGCCTTGGCGAAATAAAAGAAATCGCCGGACATTTAAAAGATCGTGATAGTAATTGCGAAATTGAAGTTTTTGTGCATGGCGCAATGTGCGTAAGTTATTCAGGGCGGTGTTTGATCTCCAATTATATGACAAGCCGTGAGGCGAACCGCGGTGAATGCTCACAGCCCTGCCGTTACAAATATTTTATGATAGAAGAAAAAAGACCTTCTGACTTTTGGGAAATTGAAGAAGACGCGAACGGCACATACATCATGAACAGCGAGGATCTTTGCCTTATAAATCATTTAAACGATTTGATAAACTGCGGCGTATCGAGTTTTAAAATAGAAGGACGGATGAAGTCGGATTATTATGTCGCAGCAACAGTGAATACCTACAGGTTGGCTTTAGACGGAAAAGAATTTGACTTTTCTGATGAAATAAACAAGAGTCCTCACAGACCCTGGACAACCGGATTCGTTCTTGAAAAAGGCAACTACCTGTTTACCGAGCACACAAATCAGGTATCAACATACGAGGTTGCGGGCATGTGTCTTGGAGGAGATAAAATCCTGCAGCGGAATGTAATTTGTTCAGGAGACGAACTGGAAATACTTTCGCCGGGGAATAATCACAACAAGACTTTTATTGTAACATCGATTAAAGATGAACAGGGACAAGCCGTTACACGGGCAAACAAGGCAGGCGCAGTTTACCATATTGAAACCGATGGACTCTTTCTGGAACCTGATGA
>WQXC01000084.1 GCA_009785045.1 Treponema sp.
AGTAATGTCTATAAAACCTATGATAAGAAACAACATCTGTCTGAACGCTCATCCCGAGGGCTGCGCCGCAGGTGTTAAAAACCAGATAGAGTATGTCAAAAAAAGTTTTTCTGCGGTCAGCGGAGAAATTGCGGCGCCGAAGCTGGCGCTTATTGTCGGCTGTTCTGTTGGTTACGGCCTTGCAAGCCGCATTTGCGCAGGTTTTGGTTACAAAGCTGTTACTGTCGGTCTGTCATTTGAAAATGAACCAAAAGAAAAACGCTCCGGCACACCTGGTTTTTACAACAACGAAACATTTGACAGCGAGGCTGCAAAAGCAGGGCTTGTTTCTGTTTCATTAAACGGCGATGCATTCTCCAATGAAATGAAAGCCGAAACAATAGAAGCTGTTAAACAGGCTGCGGCAAAAGCCGGTATTCCTGCAAAAATAGATTTATTTGTTTATTCTCTTGCTTCTCCCGTAAGAACAGATCCTGCAACTAAAGTCATGTACAAATCGATTATAAAACCATTGGGCGCTCCGTTTTCCGGTAAAACTCTAAACATGATGGATGGAACATTCAGCATGACAGAAGTAGAACCTGCAACAGAAGATGAAATATTTAACACTGTAAAAGTAATGGGCGGTGAAGATTGGGAATTATGGATGGATGCGCTGGATAACGAAGGCTTATTTTCGCCGCAGACACGCGCTGTTGCTTATACATACATAGGTCCTGAGTCATCATGGGCAATATATAAAAACGGAACAATTGGTAAAGCCAAGGAAGACCTTGAACGCGCCTGCCGTGATATTAATAAAAAGTTTTCCGCAAAAATAAACGGCGCATGGGTCTCTGTTAACAAGGCGTTAGTTACGCGTTCAAGCGCTGTTATACCGGCAATACCGCTTTACATCACATGCCTTTTTAAGGTTATGAAAGAAATGGGACTGCATGAAGGCTGCATTGAGCAAATCTCGCGCCTTTACCGCGAATGCCTGTACACTGCCAGCGGTAAGGTACCCGTAGACAGCGAGAACCGTATTCGTTTAGACGATTGGGAAATGCGCGATGATGTGCAAAAAGCCGTTGCTGCCAAAATGAAAATCGTTACTCCTGAGAATGTCTTTACAGAAACTGACATTGCAGGCTTTAAACACGACTTTCTGGAAGCACACGGCTTTGATGTCGCCGGTGTCCAGTATGACTAAATTCCCTGTTCGCGTTTTCGTATCAACTTTAAAATTAGCATAAGCACGATTGCGGCAACAGCGCAGCACGATGCAATTATAAATGCCGGGAACATCAAACTTATGTCGTTAATAGCTACATTTCTGAAGTAACCTGCGATCTGCGATGAGATTATAGCTCCTGCGCCGAATCCCAAAAGCACGAATCCGTAATTGGTTGACATATGTTTTGCACCAAAAAGATCCGCAGTTAGTGACGGGAAGTTGCTTAATAAACCGCCGTAGAATAAACCAATAAGCGCGATTAGTATGTATATCCAGTAGCCTTCTGCTGCGTTAACAAAAAGCGAAAGAACTGCATTTCCGGAAAGCAGAATAATGATTGTATTTTTCCGTCCCAGTTTGTCAGAAACCATTCCCCAAAACAGGCGGCCCATCGAATTAAACATTGATACTGCAAGGACACCAATGGTGGCAGTTGCTTCAAGGCCTTTTGCAACAGCGATAGGTTTTGCAAAACCTATCATCATAAGTCCTCCCATGCAGGCAAGGAATAAAGCGCCGGTCATTAAATAAAACTTAGATGTTTTTAACATTTGTGATGGTGTATATTCTACTGTCGGTTTTGCAATTGCGGCAGAAGCTGTGCTGGCTGCCATGTAGTCAGCAGGCGGATTTTTCAGGAAAAAGCTCCCGATTGTACATACTGTTATAAAAACTGCGCTTAAAACCATAAATGTTTTAAACTCGCCTGCGCTTTGACCGCCAAAAGTCTTTATTAATATTTCTACAATAGGCGTAAAAATTACACCGCCAAAACCAAGAGCCGAAACGATAATGCCTGTGACCAATCCTTTTTTATGAGGATACCATTTTTGCGCGCAGGCAATTGTTGTTGAATATGTAAAACCCATACCGACGCCGCCCATAATGCCATAGGTTATCCATAATAGCCATGGCTGGTTGGCTGTAACAAAAGAAGCCAGAAAAAATCCAATACTTAAAATAATACCGCCTGTAAATACTACAATGCGGGTAGAGTACTTAACCGCTAATTTGCCGCCAATAACGCTTCCAATAGTCAGTGTCGCGAGCAGAAGCGAAAATGTAAGACCTGCCGCCGCATTATCGCCTTTAAAAAGATTGTTTGCGATTCCTGTCTGGAATACGCTCCAGATGTACGCAACGCCAAGCGTTAGTTGAATTGCTATCGCCGCAAATAAGGCGCGCAATCCTGGGTTGCTTTGCAATCCTGAATTTTTGTTTTTTAAATCTTGTTTCTCATTCATAAAAGATCCTCCAGAAAAACTATAACAAATATTTAAACCAGACGCAATATAAACATGTCGAGTAACGCAGAATATTTAAAAAATTATTATATTTTTGCTTTCCTGACAGTTCCATTGTCATTTATTTTATAAAATTCTACAATTATTTTTTCGTTCTCTAGGCATTCAATAACAGCGAATGTTGCTCCCAGTCTGCTTCGGGGTCTGCCTACGCTTCCGGGATTAATAAGTTTTATTCCATTAACTGTTTTGTAATACGGAACATGACTGTGGCCGGACAGCGCAATATCTGCTCCTGAGCTGCGGGCTGCTGTAACAAGCGCATGGTATCCGCCGTACATGCTGTAACGGTGTCCGTGGCATATAAAAAAACTATGACCGGCAAAATCGAAAGTAAAACTTTCCGGCATTTGAATGCCGTAATCGTTATTTCCGCTTACAAGTTTCCAGTCGCAGAAAAAACCTGTGACATCTGTTGCAGGCCGTAAATCCGAAAGGCCGTCTCCAAGGAATGCCGCGGCATATATAGTGCCGTCCGGCGGCAGCCGGTTTTTTGCCCAGTTTAAAACAGTTTTTAGAGCTGATACGTTGCCATGGGTATCTGAAAGTACAAGAAGCTTTTTATTGTCCATAATTTTTTGGAATTATACGGCTCTGGAATTATTACGTCTGGAGCTGACAAAGCGGGAGAAGTCGTTTATGTTCTTTACGGTTATGCTGTCAGGGTATATTTCTACGCGCCGCTGATTAACAAAGTGTCCCAATATATCTCTGGCTTCGTTAACGCTCATTCCAGCCCAGTGGGCTACGCCTTCTACAGTAGTTTTAAACTCACGCCTTTCGCTTGTTTTATCAATATCAGGCTGAGTTTCATCCAGCATAAGAAATACGTCTGCTATCTTTGCCTGCGGTTCCGGCAGGGTTAAGATCATAAAGCGCCGTTTGGAATCGTATATTCGTTTACAGAACATTTTTAAAAGTTTAAGCGCAATTTGCGGGTTGCCAAGAAGGAGGATTTCAAAGTTTTGAGAATTAAACTCAAGGACTTTTACTTCGTCAAGAGCAATGGCTGTTGCAGAACGCGGGGAATTTTCCAAAATTGCCATTTCGCCGAACATTTCAGACGGATGAAGAATATCCAAAGTTCTTTCGATATCTCCGACAAGTTTTACAAGCTGAACTCTGCCTGACTGAATCAGATAAAAAGTGTCGCCAATCTCGAACTCCGAAAATATTATTTCGCCTTTTTGAAACGTGCGTGAAAAACGGCCGAATGCGGCCAAATCCATAGCCATTTTACGCTCCCAGGGCGCTTAACGCCCGTCTAACTTTATCGATTGTCGCGTCATCTCCGCCCATCGAAACAATTTTCTTGTAGAATGCAATTGCCTGATCTTTTCTGCCGATTTTTTCATTGCATTGACCCATAATGAACATTGTTTCTTTTAGTTCCGGATGTTTCGGATATTTTGTCAGCATGCCTGTAAAGTATTTTATACTTTCTTCGAACTTTTCCATAAGGAACATGCATTGACCAATCTCAAAAGCTGCTTTTGCAGTTACTTCAGGATCAAAATCATCATCAACAATAATTTTAAATGACATAAACGCTTCCTGGTATTTCCCCTGGGAAACCAGGCTGACAGCGTCGTAATATGATTTAGTCGCTTTCTCGGTATTTTTTGGTGAAACTGCAGGTGAAGCAGCGGGTGCAGGACTGGATGCTGAGCCGGAAGACGGCGAAGGAGAAGCCTGACTGACAGAAACACCGGGACCCTTGCCGTCGCCGTAGCGTGACAGGGCATTTTCGGCAGTCTCAAGATTCTTTGACGCCTGGTGCGCATTTTTTCCGGAAGGATAAAAAGTCAGATAACGGCTGAACACATGCTTTGCAAGGGAGAAACGTTTATTTTTAAGATAGAACTCGCCTACATTGTATAAACCATCTGCCGGCGATTGTTCTTCTCTTGCCATTACCTTGGAAACCTGTTTATGAACCCGCCTCATTTGATTGGAAAAAACTTTAAGCATCTTCATTATTATTCTGGAGTTAGCCATTGCCACAGCTTCGAATTCAGGAACAGTAAAGACCATAACGTTTGTATCTGACAGAGCAACGGCATTTTCTTCGCGTGTGTAGCGGCCCAGTGCAGATTTTACCCCAAAGAACTCTCCGGGCTGAACCGGATCTCTTACATCTGCACCGGTTTCAATGTCCTGATAAACCAGGCTTACCTTTCCGGTTTGCAGAATATAAATCTTATCCGCTGGATCAC
This sequence comes from Treponema sp., assembly GCA_009785045.1. Lineage (GTDB taxonomy): Bacteria > Spirochaetota > Spirochaetia > Treponematales > Breznakiellaceae > WQXQ01. Next base: position 4,737 of record WQXC01000084.1, read on the forward strand.
CTTTAAAGTATATAAGTGAACCTGAGCGGTATTGGGCTGGTTTTGGCATTACACTCCTTCCTGTACCGGTTCAAAGGGCAAATAATCCAGTACTTTCTTAAATCCTATCTTTCTTCTTACCTCGTTGTAAAGACCTGCCGGATCACCTTTTACAAACATTGCCTTGTTTCCGACTTTTATTTGCGTATAACCTTCCGGGAGCCCTGTTTGTGCGGACAGTTTTTCCTTAAATATGTCAAGGAAATGCAGTTCGCCGTAAATTGGCTGTCCTGCCAGCACAAGTAATTCTATATCTTTCATGTCGGCATTAACAAGGTTTTCGTGTGGGTTATCGTCTTTGGCTTTTAAAACAAGAATATCACCTAACATACCTTCTTCAAGGCGGCCTATCCTGTCCTGCATTCTGAATGCTTTTGCGGCATTAACAGTTGCCATTTCAAAGATTTTTTCAGCAGGAAGGTCTTCGCCGTAAAGTTTTTGATACAATTCCCTGTCGTATTTAATCTCTGCAAGAAGATTTGCCGATCCTGTCGCCGATGAGTCTGTTCCGATTGTAACATTAACTCCGGCTTTGAACATTTTGCGTACCTTTGCCGTTACATTAAACATAAACATGTTGGAAAAACCGCACCATGATACGCTGGCTCCCGCCTTTGCGATTTTATTAATGTCTTCATCGCTAAGCGAAATACAATGAATAAACAAGCAGTTATCATTTAAAATATTTATTCTTTCCAACGCTTCAATGCTGTGCATGGATTCGCTATCAAAACCCTCACTAAGATGGGTAATAAAAGGCCAGTTATTTTCTACCGCTCTTTTATGTTCTATTTCTACGCCGTCACCCCATTTTAAGTCGTATGAGGTTGATTCATGAGCAAGGCAGTATTCCTGAATAGCCCTGATTGGCAGTGTAGGCAGTATTTGACAGTTTAATTGATGCGGAAAATGATCGTTTACCGTTGTTACTCCGGAAAACAGGCACTTGTAGCCGGAAAGAGCATAAAGATCTTCCCTGCTTAAGTTTGAGCGTTCAGCAAATGTCTTTGACGCTTTTAAGTCCTGATCCCAAGGCAGCCATGTAAGGTAAAAGTTCCCATCTTTTGGACCTACAGGCGGACGATAATTCCCCTGCAAGTGATCATGAGTATTGATAAGAGAAGGGTAAATAAAAGATTTTCCCTTCAAATCGATTTTTACAAACGCACTTTGTGCGCTACCGCCCGGAGAAACAATCTTTTCTCCTTTAACTCCCAAATCACCGGTATGTGCTTTTTTACCTGGGGAAACAACCACCCCGTTTGCCAAGGTATATTCAAACACTTACGGACCGTCCTTACGAGTAAAAACACTCTATATTACAATTCTATTAACAATTACCCAAAAAATCAACGATCTTGGGACTTTCCTCATACTATTATCGGTAGATTCTGTATAAATCGGCAGTTATTTGATACAATATTAGGGTATGGTCGATTTTCACACCCATTCGAATATTTCAGACGGTGATTTATCTCCGGAATTACTCATTAACGAAGCGGCCCGTCAAGGGCTTCGGGCGCTTGCTCTTACCGACCACGATACTATCAATGGGCTGGAAAGCGCTAAAATTGCAGCAAAATCCCTCCTTAATTCTGATGGAATTCCGTTTCAATTTATACCTGGAATCGAGATAAATATAAGCTGGACAGGGGGGTGGTCTGCCGGTGTTCAGCAAAATGTTCCTGGGCTTGGTCCCGGAGGGGAGTTTCATCTGCTGGGTCTTGGTTTAAACTCGCCAAGTCCTGCTTTTATTACCTCTGTTAAGGAATTAGCCCGCCGTAGGGAAGCCAGAAACCGGGAGATCCTGAACAGAATGCATGAATTAAGCATCGATGTAACATGGGAGGAGCTAATTGCCCTTACTAAAGGCGCGCACAATAGCGGTACGCTTGGGCGGCCTCATTTTGCGGCTCTTTTAATCAAGCGAAAAATCGTTAAAAACCTGGATCAGGCGTTTTCCCGCTATTTAGGTGTTGGAAAACCGCTGTATGTTCCTAAAGAAGGCCTTGTGTTTGAAGAAGCTGTTGCTCTTATTCGGGAATCCGGCGGTATACCAGTCCTGGCGCATCCAATTTCGCTTTTTATTGCCTGGGGACGGCTTCCCGATCTGATAAAAACATTAAAAGATATGGG
>WQXC01000085.1 GCA_009785045.1 Treponema sp.
AACAACAAAGTTTAGTAATAAACCGCAAATTATTGTTAATATGCGGTCAGATGATATTTGGCTGACAACGGGATTCGAAGAATTTGAAGGTAAATATTATTGTTGGAATAAAGTGGAAACTTACCAGGCAATTAATAATTTTATAAAGGATATTTCATCAATATTTGATGACGACGACGATGATGATGGTTAAAAAACCAAGTCCTCCAATCTCTCCGTTAAAATCTCCGTTTTGCCGCCGAAGATGGCAACTGTGTGTTCCCAGTGGGCGGAGACCCTGTTGTCGGAGGTGACGATGGTCCAGCCGTCATCAAGGATTTCGATGTCGGCGGTTCCTAAGTTAATCATAGGCTCGATTGCGATGACCATGCCGTTGTTCATTTTTGGGTTAGCGCCGTGCGGAGTGTTTGGTACATGCGGGTCTTCGTGCAAAGCAAGACCTACGCCGTGACCGCAGTATTCGTGCACAATACCGTATCCATTAGGTTTTATATGACTTTCCACCGCGCGGGAAACTTGCAGCAATCTGTCGCCGGCTTTTACAGCTTCAATACCCTTGTAAAGACTTTCGTTTGTTATACGATTAATTTTTTTAACTTCGGCGCTTACACGTCCTGCTTCAATGCTGACAGCCTGATCGCTGATATAGCCGCCAAGGTCTATGCCGCAATCAAGCGAAACTAAATCACCTTCGCGTATGCGGCGTTTGCAGGGAATACCGTGTATAACTTCTTCGTTAATGGAAATGTAGATTGCGGCAGGGAACGGGTTTTTTTTAAGAACGTAGCCAAGAAAAACAGGTCTGCCGCCCATTTTTTTTATCCATGCCTGCACCCATTGATCAATCTCTATCGTTTGAACACCCGGTTTAACAAGCGGGATTAGTTCACGGTACATCGTAGATAGAAGTTTACATGATGTTCTTATGCCGTTAATTTGTTTTTCGTTTTTTAATCGTATCATATTATTATTTACCTGCTCTTATTTCACTTAATGCCTGTGAAATATAATCATTAAATGTATTTTCTTCATGCTTGGAAAAGCCAATACCCAATAAAGATTCCATGCATGAAATCCATGTTTCATTATCAACCTGGGGTTTTAGTCTTTTTTTAAGCATGCTTTTAACATATTTTTTTATTTCCGGAGTGAACAAATTAAAGTAGGGGCGGCGGTGTTCTTCTGCAAGAAGAGCAGCAAGTAGCTTAAACGCTTCAAAGCAATTATCCCTTTTGTCCAGTTCTTCGGCAAGAATGTACTGGCAGTCCATCCAGTCATCCCTTTGTAAAAGTTTATCCATATTAAAATTCAAGCCGCCGTTTTCGCGCCATATTTCGATTGCTCTTATTTCTTCCAGGTGCAAAAGTTCATAAAAGACAAGTTTTGCCTTGCTTGCCGGGTCTTCCTGTTCATTAAGCCATCTGCGGTAATCGAATCCTGTTTTTTTCGCATATACAGCATATGCCTTATCGTAATGAAACCGGCTTTCAATATCAGATAACGCTTCGTATGCTGCAATAAGTTTTCGCATAGCGCCGGCGTGAGAAGATCCGGCAATATCCGGATGAAATTTCTTTGCTTTATTGCGAAACGCTTTTTTTATTTCTGCAGCGCTTGCGCCGGGTTTTACACCCAGCGTTTTGTAATGGTTTTCCAACTTTGTTATGCGCCAATCTTTTTACCCAGCGCTTCTGCGTGGGGAGCGTTAAATAATATGTCACTCCAATTGACCCTCATGCCTTCTTTTTCCATGGCTTTCATTAAATTGGAAAGAGCGCGGTTGCTGAAAAGTCCTGTCTTTTTTACAAATGCTGCGCTTTTTTTACCTACAAGCGAACTGCCTGCAGCCAGTATTTTTGTTGCAATTGCAGGAATCTTTCCTGTGAACATAGAAAGCGGTTCTGAAACAACAGCGATATATTCATAACCGGGAAGTTTAAATCCCTGTTCAGTCCATGCGTCAATAATATCTACATGGTGTCCCATCAGAGACATCCCTTTTGCTAATGCTGTAACATAATCCGGCGGCTGTTTTTTTTCTGCCGGTACGCTGACAACTGCTATTCTCATAAATTACCTGCCTCATTTTTGATTAATTTTATGCGTGTTTATATATTTGATCGATATTCGGCTCTTTTACAAGCACCACAGAACATTTAGCGTTCGCCATTATCTCGCGGTGCGAATGACCGATTATATCTCTTGTTTTTGTGTCTTTTTCCCAGCCTCCAAGAAGGATTAAATCGGCTTTTTTTTCGTCGGCAACATGCAAAACTTCGGTAAAAATTGCGCCTTTTCGTATTATTTTGTCGATTTTTACGCCTTTTGCATGGGCGAGCTCATCAACAAAAGCTAAATATCGGTTTCCGTTGGTTTCCAGACTTTTTTCGTATTCTGCCGCTTCTTCCTGTATAAAAATCTTGCTTAATGTTAATTGCCTGATTGTCGCTGTATCTACAACATAAACTGCTGTCAATTTACAATGATATTGTTTTGCCAGCACAATGGCGTATTTTGCTGCTAAAATTGAGGCATCTGTACCTGTTACTGCAGTGACAATGTGAGAAATAAGCGATTTCACAGAATTCCTGAAACTCCCTTCTTTTTTAGTAATTTACTTGAAAAAAATGATTCTCTTTCGCATTCTTCCAGCACCGATTCTATGTATGTTTTTGTCTCAACGGCAGCCGGTATTACCATCTTTTCCAAAGCGTTTACCCGCCTTTGCGTACGCCTTACTTCTCTGGCAAGCCGCCAGGCTATAGTCCTGATTGCCGCCAATTCGGTGCATATCTTAAGCAGTTCAAAGAATTCTAACACAGTTTCATCACATTCTGCAAACGAATTTACAGGGGAATATTTCAAATCTACGGCTGGTATTTGTACATCCAGCCCGGGGAGCTTCATTCCGGCAGAAATAACTATTTTTTCCCTTGTTTCAAAGCGATAATTGATGTTTTCCGCCAGATTATTGGCTCTTTCCCTTCCAACCACCACCAGCATCCGTTTCAGGCAGGGATAGGCGGTTTCTACCCTTTTATCCAGGTCTTTTTCCAGGATTTTGACCAGTTCTACCTTGCGCATTAGCTCGGATACCAGAATTTCCCGTTTTTGCTCCAAAAGATCGTATCCTTCCCGTGCCAGTGTCAATCTTTCCCTGACTTTTAAAAGGTTGCTTTTTGTAGGGGCTATCATATTTCTATTATAACAGGTGTCAGTCACCCATACCACCTATAGCGCCAGTATTTGCAGTCCAGCGCTACAAATAGCGTAGGTGACTGACACCATTTTTTCATCAATATTCCTTCCCATTTTACCGAAATTTATAGTATAATGATTCTTGATTTGGGAGATCAAAAATGGCTGGAAGAGCAATAGTCCTATTGCTGCTCATTATTATTTTGTCTGTGGGCGGCATTATCTGGTTCGATTTTCTTAATCTAATCGACGCAAAAACTGTACTTGCCCCTATCTATAAATTTATCCCGTTTGTTCCCGGAGAGGGCAGAACTCAGCCCAGAACCGCGGCAGACGAAATTATCAATCTTGATGCTGAGCGGCTCGCTATCCGGCTTGAAGCCCTTGAACTGCGAAATATGGAAATGGACACCCAACAGAGGGATTTAGACAACCGGTTCGGGGAAATTGTACAAATGGCTCAGGAACTGGAAGAACGTCAAAATGCGCTCGATGAACGGGAAAATTCACTCAGAGCTCAAAGATTTGATGCCGAAAATAAGGATAGGAATGTCGAGCAAAATGCACGGTATCTGACAGGCATGCCTCCGCAGAATGCGGTGAACATACTTGCCTCGCTGGATGACCAGGACGCTATCGACGTACTCCGGAAGACCGAGGAAATTGCCAGAGCTGAGGGAACCACTTCTGTAGTGGCGTATTGGTTCTCTCTCATGGACCCGGTTCGGGCTGCTGAATTGCAAAGAAAAATGGCAGGCCGTCCGCCCAACCTCTAGTTAAACCTTTTTCACCTTCCGGTACATTCATTTAAGGAGGCCGGTTGGTGATAGCCATTACCGCCTACACGGAACCCGTTCTTGTTGAACCAATTGCAAACGATTCGCCGCATATAAACGAAAGTGATGAAAATGAAGAGCGATCAAGTTTCTCTGAACTTCTTGCGGGATTGCTGCAAAGTACCCAATCTGTTGATCTACCCATAACCGAAACCGGTGTTGATGCCCTGGCGGCAGAAATTACCGATGACGGAACCAGATTGAGTTTCTTTGCAAAAGCGATTGAAAACGGAACAGACCTGGAAAGTTCAGGCTTTGAGCTTTCTCAGGAAAACCAAAACATCCTTCTAAGCGCGGATCAATTATTAAGCCGCTCTATGGAAACGGAAATTGCATTGGAAGATAACGGCGATCTGCCGCAGGATTTCCTTAATGCAAAATTATCAAACACAGTTAAGGAACAGGCGCCTGAAACGGAATTATCTTCTATTTCTAAATCCGAAGATACCGGTTCCGACGCGCAGTTGACTGCCGCATCTGAAGCTGCAGCCAAACAAATTAATAAAGATGCCGCAAGTTTATCAGACAAGAAAAAAACAGAAACATCTTTAAAAACAGAAGCCGTTCATACGGCGGAAATTAAATCCGATCGTATTGAACAAAACCAGAGAACTGTTCTGCAGAACGAAAATTCACGTCTTGATGAATTCCGCCGTTCGCGCAGAGACAGAGTATCTTTCGAAGTCCGCGATTTAAGAACTGTAAATTCAGGCGCCTCCAATCCTAACGGCGCAGAAATGCGTACTGTCTCGTTTGCTGATAATACAGCCGGACGTATTTCGGCTCAGCCGGTTCAGGAAGTTTTAATGGATTTACGGCTGCCGGCTCAGGGTTCCCAGGCTCAGACCTCATGGGAAGTAAAAGCAGGCACGGCAATGGAAAATATGATTGCCAGGGAATTACACCAGAATTTTAACGGTGATATCGTCCGCCATGCATCAATGGTTCTTAAAAACGGGGGAGAAGGCATAATCAGGATTACTCTTCATCCGGAAACTCTTGGAAATGTAAAGATACACCTGGAAATGACCGAAAACAAGATTACGGGGCGAATTGTTGTTCAAAGCGAAGAAGCCCTTAATGCATTCCGGAAAGAACTTACTGCTTTGGAGCAGGCGTTTAAAGATTCCGGTTATGCCGATGCCAGTCTGGAACTGTCGCTTTCTGCTGACGGATCCGGAGCGGACGGGGAACTAAACGAAGGTTCCTTTAATTCGCGTCTGGCAGCGTTAAATTATGAAGATGGTTCGCGCAACAGCGCGGAACAGGAATTAGCGCCTGTTATTGATGTCCTTTTTGGACGCGGTTCAGGCTCAGTTAATATGCTTGCATAGGAGAGTGTATGGAAATTACAGGAAGACCGATGTTAAGTTCGCAGGAACAGCTTGAGCTTAATAATTTTGTACGCGATTACAACATCAGTATAAATCCGACGCGTCAGCCTCAGCAAAGTTTGGGCAGAGATGATTTTTTAAAGATCCTCATTACCCAGCTTTCGTATCAGGATCCCACATCGCCGATGGAAGACAAACAGTTCATTGCACAAATGGCTCAGTTTTCCACGCTGGAACAGATGACGGGTATGGCAAAGGATTTTTCCAAACTTACCTCCATGCTCATGGGGAACGAAGCATCCAGCGCTTTGGGAAAGAGTGTCGAAGTAATTGAAGGGGAACGCCTCGTGCAAGGTGTTGTTCAGGCTGTTACCAGGGGGGAAACACCTCAGGTGTTGGTGAACGGGAATTTTTATAATTGGGAACAAGTTCTCAAGGTTTTTGCAGACGAAAAGGAGAAATTAGCTTTATGATGAGATCAATGTTTTCCGGCGTTTCCGGACTTCAGAATCACCAAACCAGAATGGACGTTATTGGTAATAATATTGCCAATATCAATACAACCGGTTTTAAACGTAACCGTGTTAATTTCCAGGACCTTATTTACCAGCAGCTTCAGGGCGCTGCCCGTCCGACAGATGAGCTCGGCGGCGTAAACCCCAAGGAAGTCGGTCTTGGAATGTCTATCGCGTCAATTGATACGCTTCACATTCAGGGAAGCTTGCAGACTACAGGTGTGCAGACAGACCTTGCAATTACCGGAAACGGTTTTTTCATTCTTGATGATGCGGGAACGCAGCTCTACACAAGAGCCGGCGCATTCTCCATTGATGTCGATGGTATCATGGTAAACCCTGCAAACGGAATGAAAGTAATGGGCTGGATGGCAAGAGATATTGATGGCTACAATGTTATTGATGTTTCACGTCCTGTTGAACAGCTCGAAATTCCAATTGGCGGAAAAGATGCTGCAAAAGCAACTACTATGATCAATTTTGCCTGTAACCTGGATAAACGTATTCCGGAACTGCCGGAAAACCCGTCAGGTGCCCAGATTCGCGATGCAACATGGTCAACTACAATCGCAATATACGATTCATTCGGCGACAAGCACGATTTACAGGTTGAGTTTACAAGAGTAGCCGGTACTGCCAATAGCTGGAATGCGACAGTTACTGTCGATCCGCAGAACGAAATCCCAACCAATACTTCTATTGGTTTTGGCGAAGACGCTCCTGAAGCCGGCGGACCTACAACTTTTATAGTTAACTTTTCCAACAACGGAACATTGCTTTCTGCAGAAGACGGAGCAGGTAACGTATCCGGCGGCACAGGGCTTGTGCAGATGAATGTCGCTTTTGATGTT
>WQXC01000086.1 GCA_009785045.1 Treponema sp.
ATCCTCGTTGCCAAGCACCGCGCACTCAATCTCGCGCCCCGGTATGAATTCCTCTATAATAATTTTTGAATCATATAAAAATGCGTTTTTAATTGCTGTTTTATATTCTTCTTCATTGTTAACTTTGCTGATTCCCACAGAAGACCCCATGTTGGCGGGCTTGATAAACAGCGGTAAATCATCCTGCGCGGAAGTTAACGCGGCTTTTGCTTCAGCAAATGAAGGCACCTGCCCGCCGTTATTTACCGTGATAAATTTCCCGATTGGGATCTCAGCGTCACGCAAAAGCCGCTTCATTACATCCTTGTCCATGCCAACAGCAGAACCAAGCACGCTGGGACCTACAAACGGAATATCTGCAAGTTTAAGAAGACCTTGTATTGTACCGTCTTCGCCGAACGGTCCATGCAAAATCGGGAAGATAACATCAAAATTAAAAATATCTGTCATCTGCCAATGACCGGATTTATCAATTTTAACAAGAACAGGATCGAATTTATTCTTGTCAATTGCATCAAAAATATTCTTTGCAGACATTAAAGAAATCTCGTGTTCTGCGGATTTACCGCCGTATAATACGCCGACTTTTATCATGTTATCTCCCTGTTAATCGTTTCCATGGATTTACGCTGAAACGAATCATAAAATAGAGCCACCCAAAAGCAAAACCCGCAAGATGTGTAAGATGAGCAACATTGCCTCCGCTTCCTGTTATAACAAAAAATAATGACAATGCAGTAAACCCAAGAACCATCACCGGAGCCCGCAGCGGAAGAATGCCCCAAATATAAATAATGGAATGTGGAAAAAATACTGCATATGCAAGCTGTACGGCATAAAGCGCCCCGGACGCGCCAACAAGCGCTACCAGAAAATTACCGGTAAAATAATAAACGATAAAAGAAAATATTCCTGCAAGTGTTCCGGTGACAAAATAAAAAAGGAGGAATTCCTTACTGCCCATCTGTCTTTCAACATGAACTCCAAAAATAAAAAGACCAATCATATTAAAAAGAATATGACTAAAATTACCATGCATAAACATATAGGTAACAAAAGTCCAAATTGCTCCGTTTTTAATGACTGCCTGAGGAATCATCGCTAGCATGTTGGAAACAGTTAAACCACCCTCATCAATTTGCCGTCCAAACCTGTCTACTAAACCCAGATCGGAAACATCAACATAGGCTACGACATTTTTGCCAAAAAACTGCATTGCTGCAAATATGAGCACATTTATCCCTATAAGCCAATACACAGTATTGTAGTTGGCGTATTTAAACGGACGCTTTAAAATGCTCATTTTTTATGCAGCGCCGCTTTCTTTTCTTTTCTTTTTTACATCAAGTGCATATGGCAACGTCTTTATAATGTAGAAGATTAAAACGCTTAAAATAATTATTATAAGAATTATAGCAATGACAGACACTACTCGCATTAAACCTGCCTGAAAGGCGTTTAATATCGACGAAACAGTTAAATATCCTTCGTTATCAATAAATGCATTGGCGGCTTTACCTGCAGCGTTAACCTTAAAAAGTTTTACCTGCAAACTTTTTGTTATATAACCAACTGCAGCATCATATACAAGCTTAGGAGCACCATACGCCTCTGCATACGGCCATAAAACTTTATTCAAATCAGCAACAGCAGCATTAACTTTGTCTAAATTATTGTTTAGCGCCGAAACATCAAGTCCGTTATTAACAAAATCAATATTTGAATGCTTTTCTTTTAGAGTCTCTTGTATGCTGCTCGAAAGGCCGCTTAACGATTTATTAATAGAAGCTCTTCCGTACGCAACTCCAAACACCAAAACAGTTACTATTAAAAATAAAATAACCGTAGCAACAAATTTGCCTTTTCCGGTAATTTCCGGGTATTCACTTATGACCAGTTTGTTATACAAAAGTCCAAGTCCGATACCAATAGCGCTGAATAAAATCAATAAAAATATAAACATATTATTACCTCTCTATCTATTATATACAGAAAAACCAGATTTTTGTCATTAGAAGGAATTAACAATCTGCCGGTATTCTTCGATTGTTCCGGCGCGCACTGCTTTATCCCGCAGGGCTGCTCCCCCGGTAATTCCTTTTGTGTAGGCGCAAAACTGCTTACGCATCTCAAGACATGCAGTGCGCTCGCCGACATCTGCGGCAAGCATTTCCAAATGCCGCATGGCAGCGGCTATCCGCGCAGAAAACGCAGGCTGTTCCCAGCTGCCTTCTTCCAATAGCGAACGCGCGGCAGGAAAAATAAAAGGGTTACCCATTGCGCCTCTTGCAAACATGACTGCGGCGCAGCCTGTTTCCTGCAGCATTTGCCGCGCGTCCTCCGGCGTATAAAGATCGCCTGACCCTGTAACAGGGACATCAAGGCGCGATGCCAAATCTGCAATAAAAGTCCAAGCGCTCCTGCCGCCGTAACCCTGCGCCCGTGTGCGGGGGTGCAGACTAACCATAGCAGCGCCGGCATCAACTGCAATCCGCGCGCACTCGGTATAATTTATGGAAGAGGAATCCCAACCTGAACGGATTTTAATTGTTACGGGGATACTGCCAAGGCATTCGCGGGAGGCGCGAACGGCTGCCTCAACTACCCTGCCCAGCTTGGAAGGATCTTTCATAAGAGCAGAACCGGCGCCGTTTTTTACAACTTTCGGAACAGGGCAGCCGGAGTTAATGTCAAGCGCATCCGGCTGCAGCGGCGCAAGAACCATTGCCGCTTTATAGATTGATTCGCTGTCGCCGCCGAACAATTGTATCGCATAACGTTTTTCGCTGTCGCCGCGCCGGATTAAGTTAAGCGCGGCAGTATTTAACCCTTTACGCGAAATTGCTTCTGCGGATGCCAGCTCTGTAAAAGAAAAACATGCGCCTTCTTCCGCGCAAATGGAACGAAAAGCGCGGTCGGTATAACCTGCCACGGGCGCAAGAAAGAGATTACCCGGTAACTCAAGAGAACCAATTTTTACAGGACGATACAGAGACATCTATTCAGTGGGCAGTCCAAAGAACTTACAGGAATTTTCCCAAAGCTGAGCGGCAAGAGCTTCTTCTTCCATTTCGAGCATACCTGCCATATAACGTGCGGTTAAAGGTAAATACTTGGGCATATTTCGTTTGCCGCGATAATCAGCCGGAACCATGAACGGACTTTCCGATTCTATCAATAAACGGTTAACAGGTAAAACTGCCAGTGTTTCATGCAGGTTCTTTGCATTCTTGTAAGTAAGATTACCGGCAAAAGAAAAATACAGGTTTAAATCCAGCGCCTTCTCGGCATATGCTGCATCTTCAGAATAGCAGTGAAAAACCCCGCCTTTGGGAGGCAGGCGGTCCCGGAGAATATCCAGAACATCATGACCGGCATCGCGGTTATGAATGATAACAGGCAGATTGAGTTTCGAGGCAAGATCCAGCTGAGTAATAAAAAGCTCTATCTGGGATTTCTTGTCTCCAAACTTCCGGTAATAATCCAGACCGATTTCGCCAATAGCTACAACCCTTGGATATTGAACACTTTGCTCAATATTGGAAAACCAGTCCTTCCCCGGATTTTGCACCTCGGAAGGGCTCACGCCAACGGCATGGTAAACATTTGATGCTGATTTCAGGTTTTCATAAACCTGACCAAAGTCATGAAGACTGTTGCAAATCGAGACAATTCTGGCAACGGAAGCCTGACGGGCTTCCTGTATTACAATGAGCTGCTCAATTGGGTCTTCAACGATAAGCCCCAAATGGGCATGAGTATCAAAATACTGCATAGCTTAATCCAAAAGATATGATTTTAGGTGTTTACCAAACTGGTAAACCTAATTCTAGCACAGATATTCAAAATCGTCAACAATTATTTTATCGAATTTATCAATATTGAACTAACTCTTCCCAGCGGGAGGGTTCAAGGACATCCCTGTCGATTCTGACAAAAATCTGCGGATTGTAGCCGCTATTCGGCCGCAAGGCATTATTCGCGTTTAAATAGCCCAAATTGATGCTTGGAGCTCCCGGACTGTCGGTAAGACGCATTCGAGTCATGGTTTCGGGGTGTCTTGTTATAGTATCCCAGGCGCGGGCAGACTCGGCATACATTGCCATGGCTCTGGAGCGGTATTCCCGGTTTCCGGTTTGAGCGGCAAGAGCCTCGTTTATTACCCCTGCGTTATTCCGCGCCATCATTAAGCGTTCACCAACTTCAAGGAACTGAACACTGTCGTTGGGCAGAAGCACAGGCAGCCTGATTCGTTGAACTTCAAGGATGTCAAGGAGACGGTTGTAATAGCCGTGAGCGGCAAAATAGTCACCCCGCTGGTATGCGGCATTTCCAAGAGCAAAAAGCAGGCGCCTGTTCAAAGGCAGCTCGGCAGAAACTCTAAACAAATACTCAAGAGCATTCCTCCAGTCTTCACGCTGATAATACGCTGCGCCCATGCGGTATTGCACCTCTGGCGGTGAATAGCCGTATCTTTCAGCAACGTGATAACTTCTAAGCGCAGCTTCCATATTGCCTGATTTAACAAAATATTCCAAATCACCCTGCAATGAATATAACTGCCCAAGCTGAGGAGTTGCCAATATCAAATTCCTTGAAAGGAAATCTTCGTATAATTCTATACCTTTAACAACCTGTTCTTCGGCGGGGAAGAATTCCCTGCTGTTAACAAGAAGGTTTGCGTAGCGGTAATGCGTATCAACACGATAAAGCCTGCGGCGTACAGATTCCTGTTTTACTAAATCAAAAGCCCGGATTGCATTTTCCAGTGTTAAGCGTTCTTCGTACATATTGCCAAGGTTATGATGATAACGCGCAAGATGGTAATGCGATTCCGGCAGATATGGATCTTCAGTGACCGCCTGCAAAAGCATGGCGCGAACGCTTTCTATACTTTCCACATAGGGGTTCGGCACACCGCTTGGCCTTTCCAACTGCTTGTCCAAAAGATAGCCGCCCAGCTCGGATAGTGATTCCGGAGAGAGCTTGCGTTTATTACTGTTTTCGAACCATACCCTTAAGTGCAGCACTTCACGCAGATTATCTGTGCGGATAAAGTATTTCATCATCCGTTCTACAATTGGCACCTGCCAGCCGTTTCTTTCCAGAAGCCTTGCGTAACAGAAACGCGCGTCTTCATACCTGTCATAGAACCTAGTGGGATCTGAATCTGCCCAGGCAAGGAAGTTATCTCCGGCTGCAAGAAGTCCGTGGAAATCGTTAGGTGCATAATCCAGAAGTTCCCGCTGAAGAAGCCTGTTTGCCTTGTCGTAGTTCATCATGTAGTATGTATTTAAATTGGCATAGTCCAGAACGCCTTTTTTATCGCGCGGATAATATCTTAACAGTTCGTCATATTTTCCTTCTGCAAGCATATACCGGCGCTGATCCCTGAATGCTTCGGCGTATAGATAAAACCATTTTTTCTTGCGGTGCAGTGTAAAAGCATCATGGAACAATTCGTTTGCCCGCTGATATTCACCGGCAGGAATACGCTCATACCCGCGTTTATACAAAGATTCCGCCTTGATAGGTGTGTAAACAAACCTGTAACCAAGATAGATGACAGAAGCGCCCAGGATTGCAATAAAGGCAAACAATTTTAATACAGGAAGGAAATTATGAATAAATATATAGGCAAAACTGGATTGCTCGGCTTCAAATGCAGCGCCTGTGCCTTTTTCAAAACTTCTGGGTATGATAATCGGCTTACCGATAATTTGCTCAGCATGAGCAGCAGTTTCCTTGACAGAAGCGCCGTTTACAAGAAGCCGGATCAATTTTGATAATTGCTGCGGTAAAATCACCTGTTCGGCTATCAGTTCTTCACAAATAATTCTTAAGTTTAAGGGGTATAAAGAAAGAGTCCGCAGTAAACTGTCAACCTCTTCCTGAGTTAAAGAAATTTCTTCTACATCGTCTTCGGCATCCGGAAGCTCTGCTGCTTTTTCTTTTTTCCTGCCGAAAAATCCTTTTTTAGGCTGCGGTTTTGGTAAATCAATTTTTGTTTTATTTAGTATGTCATCAAGCCCGGAAAGCGAAAAATCATCGTCGCCGAATGATGTACTGGAATATCCTGAATCATGATCATGCAGTTCCGTTTCCGCCGAAGACTCGCCGCCTAGTTCTATCGAGTCAGAGGCAAAGTCAGAACCCAGGTCGCCGAACTCATGCACAGCGCTGGTATCTGTATCAGAAAAATCAGCGCCAAAATCAGTGTCAGGAAGCGGTGTTTCAAAACCGGAATCAAATCCTGAATCGTCAATGCCTGCATCCATACCGCCAGTATCTGTTCCCGCAGTATCCATGCCGGATAAACCGTCAAGAGAAAAATCGCCGCCTGTATCTCCAAGCTCAAAATCAGGAGACTCTCCTCCAAGATCTATGCCGCCGTCAGTATCAGAAAAACCTTCGGAGGTATCTTCGTCTTCAATAGCGCCTTCACTTGCAAATGCATCATCACTTTCGGCTTGAGTCTCAGGCAATGAATCCTGACCCATATCAAATGTATCGTTTTCAAAACTAAAATCATCTGCAGCAGCAGGCTCTTCGGAAGCGCTTGCTTCAAAATGCGGGCTTTCTCCGCCCATATCGATAGCTCCAAAATCTTCGTCGTCGTCATCAGCAGCCGGAAAATCACCAGTTGGAAAATCATCGGTCGGTAAATC
>WQXC01000087.1 GCA_009785045.1 Treponema sp.
GCAACGCAGAGTCAGACTGCCATGTATATTCCTGAAGACGGCGAAGAATTTGTTTTTAAGCTTGAAATGATCGACAGCGCTACAGGAAATGTTCTTGGCAGGCAAAGTATTATTTATGTTACCCCTGATGCATCTGTAAGCGAGCTGCTTTCCATTATTATTTACAATATGCTTTCCGGTATTCCGGATACTTATCATTCCACCGATTGGCGCGACAAGCTGTTTTTCTTTGATATAACCGCTTTGTGGATGCCAAGGATATATTACGCCGAGTATCAATCAATTAACTGGCTGAATTTTGGCTTAAGACTGGGCGGAGAATTGCATTTTGCCAAATTTATGTCCTTGGGTATTGCAGCGCAAGTAACTCAGGACTGGGTTGTTCTTGCATCTGCAGGGATAGAAGAGTACCGGGATTTAGTTCTGGAAATTCCGGCATCGTTAAAACTTGTATTTAAACCGGCTGATTATTATATGGTTGAACCCTATGGGGGAGTTTCCTGGAATTATTCAATAAGAGGAATAACAGAACCTTCTGTTATGTCGTGGTTTGCAGGTCTGCAGTTCGGTATAAGATCCGGCTCCGGCATGATTGTTTTTGACCCGCGATTTTCCATGGATTTTTACAATTCCAAACTTCCGGAAAGAAACGTAGAATATCAGCGTTATTGCATTCAATTTGGCATTGGCTACAAAGTCGGCGCTGCCCAAAAAAGATTCAGGATTCAGGAATATTGACGCGATCCTCTCTGTACTATACTGTTAAATAATGGCTTATATTAAAAACCTTTTTGATCGCAATTTTCTGGAATATGCGTCTTATGTAATAAAAGACCGCGCTATTCCGGATCTGGAAGACGGCCTTAAACCTGTCCAGCGGCGTATTCTTCATTCATTGTTCGAAATGGATGATGGTAAATTTCATAAAGTTGCCACTGTTTCCGGCCACTGTGCAAAGTATCATCCTCACGGCGAACAATCAATTAACCCTGCGCTGGTAGTTCTTGCCAATAAAGAACTATTTATTGACAGACAGGGGAACTTTGGCAATATTTTAACAGGTGATGACGCTGCTGCTCCGCGTTATATTGAATGCCGTATTACGCAGCTTGCAAAAGAAATATTTTATAATCCAAAGCTTACTACATGGGCAGATTCATACGACGGCAGAAACCGCGAACCTGTTCTTTTTCCGGCAAAGATACCTGTTGTTCTTGTAATGGGTGTTGAAGGTATTGCTGTCGGTATGTCTACAAAGATTCTGCCGCACAATGTAGTCGAAGTACTGGAAGCGGAAATTGCTTGTCTTTCAGGGAAAAAGTTTGAACTGTTTCCGGATTTTCCCACCGGCGGTTATGTTGATATATCCGAGTACGAAGGCGGTAACGGCAAAGTTCTGGTGCGCGCGAAACTGGACACTTCCGATCCAAAGCGCATTCTTATTACTGAGCTTCCGTTCGGTTCAACAACAGAGAGCATTATAAACAGCATTGACACTGCAGCAAGAAACGGAAGAATTAAAATTCTTGGAATTAACGATTTTACAACAGATAAAGTTGAAATAGAAATTAAACTTGCCCGCGGCGTTTACGCGCAGGAAACTGTGGATGCGCTTTTTGCATTTACAGACTGCGAGCAGTCAATATCTGTAAACCTTCTTGTAATAAAAAACGGTCTTCCTGTTGTTATGACAGTAAACGAGATTATTAAACATCATGCAAAGCAGCTTGTTAAAATACTTACAAAAGAACTCGAGCTGGAAAAAAAGGAATTACAGGATAAACTGCACCTGCGTACGCTGGAAAGAATATTTATAGAAGAACGGATATACAAAGGCATCGAAAAAATGAAAACTGTAAAAGGAGTACAGGATGCCGTTATCGCGGGCTTTAAGCCATATCTAAAAGAAGTGGGGCCGCGAAAAATTACTGATGATGATGTAGAACACCTTTTACGCATTCCAATCCGCAGAATTTCATTGTATGACATAAATAAAGCCCGCGATGAAATGACGCAAATAAATGCGCGTATTAAAGAGATAAATGCACACTTAAAAAATATTGTCGCATATTCAATTTCCTGTCTTAAGGGGATTATCGCCAAAATTAAGGCAAACGAAGAAATCGGATTCGGAGCGCGAAAGACAGTTGTTGGTGTATTTGAAAAAATTATTGCAAAAGAAGTTGTAAAGCGCGATGTCGATTTAAAATACGATATGAAATCCGGTTACCTTGGCACAAATGTTTCAGGCGCAAAGATTGCCGAAGTATCTCCGTACGACAGAATACTTGCAATTCGAAAAAACGGCATGTATACGGTTATGGACTTAAGCGAAAAATCATTTATCGGAGCGGAAGCCTGGTTTATCGGCGCTGCAAACAAGGATATTCTTGCCAAAACAATATTTACGATTATCTACAAAGATAAAGATGACGGTTATCCGTGCATCAAACGCTGCGTAATTGAGGGCTGGATTATTAACAAGGATTATTTCCTTGTTCCAGACGGCGCAGAGGTTCTGCATATAGATATTCGCCCGAAATTTACCTTTACTGTTCACTACAAGCCAAAACCGCGTTTAAAAGTTTTATCGGAAAACTTTAAAGCGCAGGATTATAATGTACGCGGATTAAAAGCCGGCGGTATACGGCTTGCAGCCAAGGAAGCGGATAAAGCCGAGGCAAAATAATGAATAGTAACGAAATTATTATAGATGAAAAATCCGGAATATCAGCCGAGGAACAAAGGGAAATACTTAATAAAATAAACAGTATAACCGAAAATAACCGCCGGCTGCTTTCGCAAGCCGGTCAGCAGACTGATGACAAAAAAGGTAAAATAGTTAACGCTAAAAAAAACGGCGCTATTTTTCCGCTGGCGGTAAATATTGCCGCTTTGGTTTTGCTTGCAGGCGGTATTTTTTTAATAATTTTTTTAAACAGCAGAACAGATTCTCAGTTGAGAGTAGGAAAAGCCGTTTATGATCTTACAGAACGCACTCTTATAGAAGAAATCCGCAAAGACACTGCAGAAAAAATAGCAGCCAAAGAAATGGAAATGGCAACCATATCTTCGCGAATGCAGGAAGTAGATGATCAGCTTTTACTTCTTTATTCCAGCAATCAGGAGCTTACTGCAGAACAAATTGCCGCACAGGAAAGGCTTTTAGCAATGCAGAATGCATTCCGCGAAGAACTAAACGGCTTGCAGGACGAAAGATCGCGAATACTGGAAGCCTCACGCTCCAGAGAAGCGCGGCTTCGCGCCCAGCTTGATGAAAGAACAAGAGAGTTTGCCGCTGCCCAGCAAAGGACATCCGGCGAGCTGGACTTGGCAATGAGTGAACTTGACAGGCTAACAAGCGAGCAGGAAAGAATAAACGCGATAGACGCGCAAGTGTCTGGCGGTCTTGCTGCAGCGAATGAACATATTGGTAACGGTCAGTATGATAAAGCTTTGCAAGTTGCCGGGAACCTTAGGCATTTTTGCAATAATAATTCACTTTCTTCTTTGCGTTCATTCCAGGCAAGAAGGGAATTTTATAATCAGACAATTGATTTTATGGAAGCCATGATCCTTGACGCACGGGTAAATAGCGGTTCCGGCGGCGGTGCAGAACAATTTGAATTAATGGCAAGGAATGTGCAGTTGCAGGATAATATCTCTGAGCTGCAAAAAACTATCGATGCCTTAAGCAGCGGCGGAACAGGTCTAACACGCAGGATTGGAGAGCTTGAAGAAGTAAAAACACAGCTTGAAAATACTGTCGAAGAAAAAGACAGTAAGATTTCATCGCTGGAGACAGAAAATTCAGGGCTTCAAACTGCTGTAACGGATCTTCGCACCAATAACACAAGGCTTGAACAGGAAACAGCAAGGCAGGAACAGCGTATTGCAGATCTTAACACCCAGTTAGCGGCTATACGTCTTCTGTTGCAGGATAATTAATTATTTTGACTTCATAATCTCTACGCCGTTCCAGTCCTGCGGAGGCGGGGTAGAAGCATATTCAAGGCATCTGTTGTAAAGATTCTCTGCGTTAAAATCTTTGGGTAAAAAGCTCAATGCTTCCTTAAACTTTTGTGCAGCTTCGCTAAAGGATCTGGTGTAATAAAGTTTCATTCCCTGATTATGCACAGGCCATGCTTTTTGTTCTGCAATAGACAGTGTCTTTTTGACAGTGAATATTCTGACACCCTTTGTTTTGCCTTTTACCGCTACAGTGTCAAGGAGCCTGTAATGCAGCCCTGAGTTAGGTGAAGTTTGACGAAGTTCATCAAATAGGCTTTCCGATATTAAAATGTCCGATTGATATGTTTTTGTCAGTCCTTCCATGCGCGATGCAAGGTTTACTGCATCCCCGATTACTGTATAATCCATTTTATGCTCGCTGCCGATGTTTCCAACGGTTACTTCGCCGAAGTTAAGGCCGATTCCTACCTGGAATTCGCACTTGCCGAGTTTTCGCTGATTTACATTAAATATTTTTACGGACTCTATCATTTCAAGGCCGGACAATACCGATTGTAACGCGTCATCTTCGTGTTTTTCCGGGGCTCCCCATATTGCCATGATTGCATCGCCGATATATTTATCCACGATTCCTTTTCTGTTATAGATTACATCTACCTGCCCGGAAAAATACCGGTTAAGCGAATTAACAAGGTCATCCGGAGCCAGTCCTTCGGAAATTGTAGTAAAAGAGCGGATATCAGAAAATAGAATAGAAAGTTTACGGTTGTCTCCTACAAGCATTTTTTCCGGAGAAGCAAAGAACTTTTCGATAACATTGTTTGGAACATATTTTTGGAATATCTGGCGGATACGTTCTTCTTTTTTTCCTTCAAGAACTGCATCAAATGCATAACGCTTAATCTGGGAATATGCCCTGTCCAGTTCTTCTGTCATTTTATTAAAAGTCTGCGCAAGAATGCCTGTTTCGTCATCGTATTCAACATCGACCTTTGTTGAAAGATCTGCAGTTTCTATTATGGATTCCATTGACTGTACAATCCGTCCCAGAGGATTTGTAAGGCGCTTTGTTATTAAAAGGAGCATTAAAACGGCGGCAATAACCGCGGCGTTTAACGAAATAATTGTTTGTATATTTATATTTCTTGCATCCCTAAAAAACACTTCTTCTTTTTCGCTTATTAATATATGCCAGTCAAAAGGGGTAAAGTAGAACGACTGAAAAGTCCGCTTCTCTCCGCCGATTGCGGCTGTCTGCAGCCCCTGGTTTTCTTTATTCAGGATTTGCATAAGAGGCGGTATTTCGGCAGGCAGGAACTTTGGGTCTGCTGTAGCCATAACAAGTTTGCCTTCGTTATCAATTGCAAATATAATTTCAGTGTCGCTTAGTAAAATACTGCGTCCGTATTGTTCAACCGCTTTTTTGGCAGCTTCGACCATTTCCGGCCTTCCGGCATAATTATTATCAACCAAAAGCGACCATTGATTATTTGCGTATTTTTCAAGTTCTCCCAGCTTAAAACCCAAAAGCTGGCGGGCAAGACGTGTAATTCCGTTTACTGCCTGAAGATATGACGATGTTTGGGTAAGAGCCAGCGGAACTATGATTAATGGCAATATTACAAGGAACATTTTTAGCCGGATTTTCATCGTTTTATTGTAAAGAAAAACATGAAATTTCTCAAGAGGGGCTTTTATTTTTCCGATATTACAGTATGAAACGTTATAGTATTAGGTGTTTACCGGGTAATACAGAGTACATTGATATTCTGCAGGAAATGGATAACGAGTATCTCGTTCGCTTTACACGAAATAATAATGGGCATATAAGAACCAGCGAAGAGACTATTACAAGGCATCTTTTTAATATTTGTGTACAAACCGGTTACCTGAACCCAATGGCAGAAAGTTCTGTCGCCTGACCGTCAAATTTTTAATGACTGATTATGAAGTCAAAAACCGCACAGTGGTTCGAGGATATCGAATTTTGGGAGCATTTTGCTCCCATTATGTTTGATGATGCCCACTGGGCTGAAGTTCCGGCTGTTGCTGATGCAGTAACGCATCTTTCCCGCTTTAATCTTTACGGCGAAACAACAAACGAAATATGGCATAAACCTCTTGAATCTCCTCCGAAGGTTCTTGATCTTTGCTGCGGTATAGGCAGAATAAGCGCAGAGCTCGCGAGGACAGGTTTTACTGTAACCGGTGTCGATATAACAGAAAGTTTTCTTAAAACCGCAAAAGAAGATGCCGGGTATGAAAACCTGGATATTGAGTATATTCTGGCTGATGCAAGAGAGTTTCTGCGGCCTGATTTTTTTGACACAATCATTAACCTATATTTCTTTTGGTTATTTTTCTGATCAAAAAGATGATTTAAAAGTCCTGCGTAATGTATATGAATCATTAAAAAAAGACGGCTCTTTTATAATTGAAACCCTTGGTAAGGAAATTGCCGCGCGGGACTTTATAGAAGCCGAATGGTTTGAACGCGCAGGTGGTTTTATGCTCACAGAATATGAGCCGCTTGATTCATGGACTTTCCTTAAAAATCGCTGGATTTTGCTTAAAGACGATAAAAGAATAGAAAAAACCTTTATACAGCGGCTTTACTCGGCATCAGAGCTAAAAGCGATTTTACAGGAAGCTGGCTTTAAAAAGATCGATATATACGGCGACTGGAACGAAATCCC
>WQXC01000088.1 GCA_009785045.1 Treponema sp.
ATTTTGGGAAAACTATTAACGGACGCCTTTGGCCTGTTTGCTGCAGGGCGCTGCCTTCCGGAAGGCTCATATCCTGCTGCTGGACCGGAGCCGGTTTTTCAACAACGGGAACGTCATTTTTTACAGGTTTTTTTTCCGCTGGTTTTACTGTCGATTTTGAGGCTGGTTTATTAACCGTTTTTGCTGCAGGCTTTTTTACCGGCGCCTTTGCAGGTGCCTTTTTTTTAGCAGTTTTTACAGTTTTTTTTGCCGCCGGTTTTACTGGTTTTGATGTTTTGGCTGTTTTTGCTTTTGGCGCTGCTTTTTTAACCGTTGCCTTTTTTACTGGTTTAGGAGTGCTTTTTGCTGCTTTTTTCGCTGTTGTAACTTTTTTCACAATTGTCACCTCTTATGGAAATTATTATAAACACTATTACTATAATATAACATAAAATTACCATATTGTGAACGTTTTTTTTGATTTTTTTTATTTTCTTGCTAATAGACAGACTGATTTCCACCGCCAAAGAATGGGACCTTTATTAATCCTTAATCGTAAAAGG
Source organism: Treponema sp. (assembly GCA_009785045.1). Classification (GTDB taxonomy): domain Bacteria; phylum Spirochaetota; class Spirochaetia; order Treponematales; family Breznakiellaceae; genus WQXQ01. The sequence goes on from WQXC01000088.1 coordinate 543, forward strand.
TCTTCCATAGCCGAAAAATCCGCTTTTTCCAGATTTTTAGCCATAAATGACCCCCAACGTGACTGATCAGTATTAAACCAGGCGCCAAGATCCTTCTCGGTAATCAGGCGTTCTTCCTTTTGGTCAAGTATTTGGACTGATGCCGTAAAGCTCTGTTCCTTAAATACAGAAGTTAGACTGTCTACTTCCCAGAATTCTGTGTTTTTAAAAAAGATTTCCTCAGCCTGTTCCAGTTTTAGTGCAAGTTCGGCAGAACCGCATTCCTGAGCAAGAATCCTGGAAATACGTTCTCCCATACGAGGGGGAGAACAGAGCAGGACAAAATTGCCATTATTAACAAGAAGTTCTTTTGCAGCACAGGCAAGCGAAACAAGGTCTTCGTTCAGCCTTACAGTCCTAAGAAGAATATTGTCAAATTTAGAGCAGGAAAACCATTCTCCGCATTTTTCTGGATCAGGAAGGATTTTCTCTGAAACAGCGATTTTGGGTTTTTCTGTTTCGTCCAAAACAGAGGTATATTGCATTAATGCATCCCCGGCTGAGGCATTGTTTACAAGCGCGGCAGAAAGACCTTCGGGGCTGCGGCGAAGACTTTCCCAGAGCAATAAGCCGTCGTTTGCCAGCGGGATTAAAGTGCAAGCATGACGCGCCGGAGATGCTGCCGAAAATATCGTGTTTCTGTCGTTAAGAAGTAATTTACTTCGTCCCGATTCCAGGCGTTTAAACCAACCCTCGCGTCCCTTTGATGCTGCCGACCAGGACAGGAATTCCCCGCCAGAATCGTCTCCAAGAACAATTGCTGCCTGTAATTCCCTTTTTTGCAAAACATCTTCGCGAATTTTTCCTTCGTAGCCTACACCCGACGGAATATAAAAAGTTCTGCCGCGCAGTGTATTTGGAAGGTACTGCTGCGCAGCCCAATGATCTCGGTATGCATGAGGATAGACATATCCTTCACCGTGACCGAACCCTTCGGCATCCCGGCTGCCGTCTCGCAAATGGTTGGGAACTTCTGCATCTTCGCGTTCCACTTCTTTGAGCGCATCAAAGTATGACATGGTTGTGTTTGATTTTGGAGCTGTTGCAAGGTAAAGGCATGCATGAGAAAGCGGAAAGTTTCCTTCAGGAAACCCAATACGCTCAAATGCCTGAGCGCATGAAACAACAACAGACAGCGCATAAGGATCTGCAAGACCAACATCTTCGCTTGCAAGGATAATCATCCGCCTGAAAATAAACTTTGGGTCTTCCCCGGCGCGGACCATTTTTGCCAGCCAGTACAAAGCGGCATCCGGGTCGCTGCCCCGTACACTTTTTATAAATGCGCTTATTGTATCAAAATGATAATCACCGTCACGGTCGTACAGGAGTGCGCGTCGTTGAATACTTTCTTCTGCAGTCAGCATGGAGATATGTATGTCCGCGCCGGGAGCAGGCGGCCATGGATTAATGCTTGTTTCGATAGCAAGTTCCATGGCATTTAACAAGCTGCGTGCATCACCTGCAGAAACATCAACAAGATGTTCAAGAGAGCCTTCTTCGAACTTTACATTCCAGTTTCCGTAGCCGCGCTCCTTATCTGCGATAGTACGCAGAGCAGTTTCCATTAACCCGCTGTTTTCCAAAGGTTTTAACTGAAAAATACGGCTGCGGCTGACTAAAGCGCGGTTTACTTCGAAAAATGGGTTTTCTGTTGTTGCGCCGACAAGTATTACAGTGCCGTTTTCAACCCAGGGAAGAAGCGCGTCCTGCTGAGCTTTGTTCCAGCGGTGGACTTCGTCTACAAAAAGAATAGTTCTTTTACTGTACAGCCTTAAGCGGTCGTCCGCGCGATCTATTACCTCGCGGATATCTTTTACACCGCACAAAACAGCGTTAAGTTTTTCAAAAGCGGCCCGGGTAGTATTTGCAATAACTGCGGCAAGGGATGTTTTACCAGTGCCTGGCGGGCCGTACAAAATAATAGAGGATAAGCGGTCTGCCTGGATCGCGCGGCGAAGGAGCCTTCCGGGACCCACTATATGATCTTGTCCTACAATGTCTTCCAGAGTACGCGGACGCATTCTGTCTGCAAGAGGACTGCAATCTGCAGAACTGCCGCCGGAGTTATTATTTTTTGCTGTAAAAAGTTCGTCCATTAAGGAAGGATAGCAGATTATTCCTCTGCGTTCCACTCCCATTTTCCATTGCGAATCCGGTATGAAAATACGCCATTTTGATGTGTAGAAGCAAAAAGTGTCATTTCTGCGTCAATCGCAAGCGGTGTTTGAATAATATGGTTTACAGGATTTTGACCCAAAGAGGATTTATAGTTATCTTCGATTCCGCCGCGGTTGCCGCTTGTAAACTGGTTTTCGTTATCTTTGTCGCCTGGAATAAAAAACCTGCTGCCTGTTACCCCTGTGTCATCAATCGATAGTTCTGCATATCCGTATGTATAACCAGTACCGGTGGAATAACTAAGTAAATCGAGTCCTGCAAGGAGCAAACTTGCATTTGCATCTGCTGCATCGTTTTTCCAGAGAGCAAGCGCTCCGTTGGATTTATGGTCTTTAGTATAGAAATTTTTTGTCCAGTCATTACTGTAAAATTGCGCAAGCGCACCACTTACGCTGTCTTTTGTTACGCTGTGAAGAACTCCATTGCGGGTTATAGCTACAACTGTTTGAGCTGTGTTTTGAAGATTAATTATACCTGTAAAGTTAATTGCAGAATCTGGAACAAGTGATGCTGAATTTAAGCCAAGAGAGCCTGAGTTAGTCCAGAAAATACCGCTGGTTGTGCACAATAGGTAATCCGGGTTCTGATAAGCAACACCTCTTAGTAATGCTGGGTTATTTATACCTGTGTCAAGCTGTTTTACAGCTTCCGGGTAATTTTCGCAATGAAAAGAGTAGGTAGTGCCGCTTAACGAACTTATAAACAAAACATTGTTTGCTGCAAAAATTGATTGAGCATTAGCCGCTAAGCTTAATTCTTCTCTTACAATGTTAAATTTTCCGCCAGCCGGAGTAATTGAACTAATACGTGTTACAGCTCCGGAGCCGCTTGAGTCATAGCAAATATAAAGATGATCTGTAGTCGCTGCAATATCTCTTATCCAGGAACCAAACTCAATCTTGTCCCAATTTCCGTTAATGTACCTGTACAGGTTCTTTCCGGATGCCACATACATGTAGCCATCCCATTCTACAAACTTTGTTGAAGACCCCTGAATTCTTGGATCAAGTTTTTTTGTTTCTTTCCATACTTCATTAAATATAGCATCGCTGCAGGAACCCAGTGTAAAAAATACAAGGAAAATAATTGTTAATATAAATAAAGTTTTTTTCATAATCTCACCGTAATTAAAAATGATACCGGGCGGAAATTACCAGGTCTACAAAATGTCCGTCAACACTTGTCGCCTTATCTCCTGTCCACTGGAGAAACCAGCACCAGTTTGATGTTAACCCAAATGACCATTCATGGGAAACCCTGAATAACGCAGCAGCGCCGGCTTTCATATACATACCAAAATACCCAAGATCCAAATAAGTTTGTATCGTCATTCCCAGTGTCATAGATAACGGGAATTCGAATCTGCCAATAATAAACTGAGTACCGGTTTTTAATCCCAAAGAAGTTATAAATACAGTATTATTGGCAATAGTTGGAAGAAAAAGCAAACTTAAGTCTCCGCCTGTAAAGAAACGGGAACCAAAATAATAGTTGTAGTTCAGCGCTCCGGTTCCGCCTACGGGTGGATCGATTTTATTTTCGATTATTTCACCGTCTCTTACAAAAAAGGTAGGAAAACCAACTCCCAAAGAAATGGTAAAAGTTTGATCCCCTCTTGTGTATAAGTCGGTAGAGTAGTCATCCCAGTCAGTTTCGATTGACGGGTCATTATCATCCTGGGCATGGAGAAAAAATGTTAAACCCAAGAGTAGTATTAAAAAAAAGGCATTTGCCTTTTGCATATGATCTCCTAATTCCAGATTCTTTTTATACCTTACTTTATTTCTCTGCTTTATTCAACAACAAATGGTATGTAAGGGTTACCGGTTACCAGCAATTTCATTTTCCAGAACCATATAATCCAGCAAAATTGGGTATCTGGTAAGTAAATCACCGTATCTTTCCAGTTCCTCGAACCTAAGCTGGGTTTCTATATGATGTTCGGCTCTTTTTCCGAAAGATGATGTGATATATTCGCTCTGTCTATCAAGAAAAGTCTCATAATTCTGGCGAATTTGCCTGTACAGGATAAAATCAGGGTATCTGGCTGAATGAATTACAAGATTAAAATCCCTAATTTCGGGAAAATTGCTTTTTATTGTCAATTCCAGCTCTAAATCCGGGTTTCCGGACATAAATCGTTCCAGTCTTGCACTATCGGAGCCTATCGAAGCCAGTGAACGGAGTATTAAAGCTTCGATATTTTGAGCGATATTCTGTAAGTAGGTGTTTAATTCGTCCTGACTGGATAAATTATGCTGAACAGCAAGGGGGACAAGCATTTCCGGGTCAAGGTTAAAACCGATTTCTCCAATAAAATTCCATGAAAAATCAACATTTGTAAGTCCTGTAAAAAATGCGTAGGTGTCTCCGGAAGGCAGTGTGCTTTTATAGTTGATTGGGTATTTATTGTGCTCAAGACTAAAAACAGCGATTTTTACATTCGTAGGTATCAGCTTGTACCATATCCAGCGGAACTCGCCGGAATGTACCGGTTTAAGGTCGATTCCATGAGTTTTTGAATGGATAACACCATATTTTCCCGGCGGGACTGAAAATTGAACCCAGCCAAACATAAAGGCAGTAACAGAAAGAACTACCAATATAATAAGGGTGATTAAAATCTTTTTCATACTGTATAATAATAAAAAATGAATAATTAGTAAAGGGAAAGGGAGACGGGACGGTGCAGGAGAATGAACGAAGAAGTATAAAACCGGTTATCTGGATTCTTGGAGCCAGTTTTATTGTTTCGTTACTTTCACTTATTATTTATCTTGTAGATGCGAATTTTTCAGACAGAACCCTTTTTTTATTGCTTATTATTGTCCGGTACTCTTCGTTTATGATGTGTATCTGCTCTTTGTATAAAATATTTGAAGGCACTTATTATTTTATTCGCCGCGGGAAAAAAGCGCGTCCAATGAGGATTTATCCTTATATGCTTTTAATTATTTATGGATTAACCCTGGTCTTTCTTGAATCGTTTGTTAATGTGATTTCAGTTGGAAATGAATAACTATTCAATTTTAAGTATATCCCAAACTTTTGGTGTTTCCTGTCCTATACGCCAAAAACCAATAGCGTTTATTCCCATGGATTTGTACATTTCCAGGCGGGATGATACTGAATATTCATCCTCAAAGTAAACTTTTACACCTACATTTGCTGTGTAATTAAAGGTTGGAATGCCGTTTTCCCGCCTTATTTCTGTGACATTATGAGTGTTAATTATTCTTTCTGTTGTTGAATAAACAAGCGCCCGGTGATGGTTCTGATCTACCCATGCGCGGCCGTAAAACGGGATTCCCATTACAAGTTTTTCTGTCCCGATTGTGCGTAATGAATGTGCCGCTACGCTGCGGCAAAACCGCAAGGAAGCTACAGGTCCTGCAGGTCCGCCTCCCCAGTGTTCGTCATATGCCATGACAAATATTTTATCTGCAAGCGGAGCAATTTTTTCGTAATCATAAACATCGTTTGTTAAAGCTCTGTGCCGCGCATAAAGGCAAACCGAGAATATTTTTTCTTTTGGCAATCCTGCGCGTAGCTCCTGCAGGAAGGATAAAAACGCTTCGCCCGATCTTGGCGGTATGTTTTCAAAGTCGATATTTAAACCGTCAAAGTTTTGTGTTGCTGTTATTAAATCTGCGATTAGTTTTCTTCTTTGTTCGCTGCCCGGTAATAGTACAAAGTAGGTTAGGGGATTGCTGCCGCATGTTACGGTCAGGTGAACCCTGCCTGTAAAGCCTGTTAAGTTTTGCCGTCTTGGAACTTTATCTAAATTACCATACTGGTCAACTTCCGCGCCAAAGTAACCTACATCGGTTATTGGAAGGTCTTTTGTAAGCGCTGCTTCCTGCCCTGCGATTACATA
>WQXC01000089.1 GCA_009785045.1 Treponema sp.
TATCACCAGCACGCAGGTATTTCATATCTGAAAACCAGCCGCTGAACTCCTCCTCCCCCAGGTCATTCCGCAGTTGGATTAGGGTCTCATTCCAGAAACCCTCATAATCCAAATCAGCCATTTATCTGCCTTTTTTGTTTTTATCAACACGTTATCCACAATGGTGGTATTGATAGAATTAACTTTTTTGTTAAAATAAGTATGATTTTTTATAACATCCACTTAATATCTGATATGGTAGAATTACACTAACTCTTTATCCTGCAAGGAATTAGCATAATTTTATTATCAGAGTGAACGATGTTTAGGATACTCCTTTTATTCGGTTAATATCAGTCTGATTTTTCCCGAATTTATCCACAGGTTTTGCACCTGAGTAGGTTTTACGAAAACTTCCCCGGCAAAACAGAAGGACAATATAACTCATAACTGTTTTTTTGGCAAGAGGAATTTTACAAATTTGTTAAGAGCAAAAGCTATACCATAACCAAGAAATACCGAAATAAGCCGGTCTATAATGTTTATCGGGATTCGGGATAATATCTCTGCTGCAAAAACCGGGAGCCGGTGAAACATCGTAGAACCCAATAATGCTTTTAAATACAGCTCATCTGCAGGGGAAGAGGTAATAAATTGAATTAAAGTCGCTATTAATCCGCCCAATACACTCATGGCAAAACATAAAGCAAAGGACAGCAGCATTAGTACAAAAATATGATTCATAACCTTGTCCATTTGCCGGCTTTTAACCATCGTGTTTTGATTTGAAAATATAAGTTCATTTGGGAAAAGCCGCATAAAAAGCCATGTAATAAGAGCCGTTGCAATGTTACACAGGGTAAACAGATAACCCTCCCAACCCCAAAAATTTACAGTGTGTCCGATGATATTGGTTAAAGCGCCGGTTATACTGCCCCAAACCGGTCCGCACAAAAGGGTAACAGTTATCGTAAAAATCGTATCAAGATAAAGCGGCAGAAGATTTTCGCCTGTGGTAAGCGTGTGGAAAACGATGTTTAATAAAGCGCCTGTTATACAGACAAAAGGCATAAATATCAATTTACGCATATTAATGCATTATATCACATCGATATGATATAATAAAACTATGCCGTTTGAATTTGTTATTTATTTTCGTCTGATGTGGCTTTTTGTTATAATTATCACTTTACTTATGCTTTTTTTATGTTATCTGTATTTTGCAAAACAGCGCGCTCAGCGGCAGGAATCCCAAAGTATTGCCTTTTCTCATCTAATGATTGAAGGAATGGAAACAGAGCGGCGCAGGATTTCCCGTGAACTCCACGATATTATTCTGCCGCATGTCAACGGCATGCCTGTAAGCGATCAGATTAGGTCAATCTGTATGGATTTAATGCCGCCGGATTTTTCACGTCTTTCTTTCAAGGATTTGTTAGCCGACATCTGTAATAAATTTTCCAAACGGACAGGAATAGAATGCGCTTATTTTATAAACAATGATATATCTTTTACTGCAGTAAGCGCAGAAAATAAACTTCATCTTTACCGCATTGTACAGGAATCTTTTACCAACATTGAAAAACACTCAAAAGCGCAAAAGGCATTGCTTGTTGCAAGGCGGGTTAGTAATGAAGCAAAAACCGAAGATCAATCTTCAGACAATATTCTGATTTGTATTTCTGATGAAGGAACAGGACTTCTTTCGGAAGAAGAAGGGCTTGGCATGAAAAGTATTAGACAGCGGGCTGCGATTATCTGCGCCAAAGTAGATTTTATCAGCGAAAGCAGTAATGGATTGATGGTAAGAATAGAAATACCTGCAGTTACATAAATACATGTTTTATTAATATTTTTAGTATTAAATCTGCACAAATATAGGTAAAATTCCCTAAAAAACCGTGCGCTGCGACACATGACAATTTTCTTTAACAGTGTGAAAATTTCTTAGAATCTCGTATGAGATTTGGAAAAGATTTACGGATCTTTAAAACCGTAAAGGAGTTGTTATGAAAAATTTGGTTTTTGTATTGATTCTGGTAATTTTAGCTGCAGGAAGCGTATTTGCGCAGGAAGATACAATTAAACATTGGGTGTCTGGCGAATTGGACATTTTTGGTGTTGGTGTAAGGTATGAATATATGCTTTCTCCTAAAATATCGATTGGAGCAAATGCATATACAAGTGCATTAATTATGTCTGGCGCAAATGTTTTCAATGTTATCGGATGTTTTTATCCTTTTGAAAAAGCATTTCTAATTGAGCTTGGTTTAGGTTATGGGTCAGTAAAAGGTTCTGGTACTGCTACGCTTGTCAGTAAAGAAACGGGAGCAGAAAGCGAATACGGCGGAGTTACAACCACAGGTTTTGTTATTTCTCCGGGATTAAGCTGGAAAATTGATGTTGGTAAACAAGGAGGATTTTTTCTTCAACCGGGATTTAAATTACCAATCGCAATAGGAAAGCAGGTTCCGCTGGAAGGCGGTTTATTTGCAGCTATGTTTGGTTACAATAAAGATGAATACACAGTAAAGGATCAATCCGGTACCAGCGCAAGTTTTATTATTCATTTTAATATGGGATTTGCGTTCTAATTAAAAAACAGTAAGGCGGGATCTGGCTTCCCGCTTTACTTATTAATAACGTATAATAATTTATGCAGCGTATTGTAATCGTAGAAGATCACCCGGTTATGCGAAAAGGGCTAGCAGCCTATTTTAACGAAACAGGCCGCTGGCATGTGACGGGATCCGCATCGAATCTTGCTGCTGCAAAAGAACTTTTAATTAAAAATGATACAGATGTTTTGCTTTTAGATATTCAGCTTGATAACCGTTTAGATGCTGACAGTGCGGACTGGGGGCTCGACATAATTCCCTGGCTGCGAGAGCTTAAAAAAAATCCCTTGCCTCTTTTGGCAGTTTATTCCACTTTTGATGATTATGCTCACGTTAGCTCTGCTCTTAGCCTGGGAGTAAAAGCATATGTTACAAAGCGTTGTAACGAAAGTGAACTGGAAAAGGCGCTTTTAAAAGCGCTTAATGGTGAAATTTACATTGACGAAGCAGCAAAAATGAAACTTCAGCAGGTAACAACATTTTCATGTTTATTAACCAAACGGGAAGCAGAAATACTCAATCTGGTTAAAAAAGGACTTTCAAATAAAGAAATAGCGGGCAGCCTTGGCATCAATCATCGCACAGTGCAAAATATTCTTTCCTGTATTTACGATAAAACCGGAATAAAGTCTCGTCAGGAACTGGAACGGTTATAGGACGTACCCTTTACCCTTCCTCCAAAGTTCGCTATAATGAGACAATGAGCGCAGAAAACAACTATTCAGCACAAAATATTACAGTTTTAAAGGGTCTGGAAGCAGTCCGAATGCGCCCCGGTATGTATATCGGGACGACCGGCATAGACGGGCTCCATCACCTGGTTTTTGAAGTTGTTGATAACTCTGTAGACGAAGCCATGCAGGGCTTCTGCACAAATATACTCGTAGTTCTGGAAGGCAACGATATTGTCCGGGTCGAGGACAACGGCCGCGGCATTCCAATCGATATTCACCCCACCGAAAAAGTCAGTGCGCTTGAGCTTGTTATGACAAAGCTTCACGCCGGCGGAAAATTCGACAAAAAATCGTACAAAGTTTCCGGCGGTCTTCATGGCGTTGGCGTCTCTGTCGTAAATGCGCTTTCTGAATGGTGCGAAGCGTTTGTTCATATCGATGGTAAAATCCATACTCAGCGCTACAAAGCCGGTATTTCCCAGGGACCTGCCAAAGAAATTGATGGTTCCAGTCTGCCTTATGCCCACAATCCCGGGCGCCGCGGTACGGTAATCCGCTGGAAAGCAGATACAACGGTTTTTGAGACAACAACACATAATTATGACGCTCTTTCCAACCGCCTGCGGGAACTTGCATTCCTTAACAAAGGTCTTAAAATTACTATCCGCGACGAGCGGCTTACAACGCCCAAAGTTCACGAGTTCATGTTTGAAGGCGGTGTAAAAAGTTTTGTCGATTATCTGAACGAAAATAAAACAGTGCTGCATAAAGAGCCGGTCTATATCGAAGGTACCCGCGAAGACGGCACGGGCGGAAATATCGAAGTAGAAGTTGCTATTCAATACAACGATGGCTTTAACGAAATAATGTTTTCGTTTGTAAACGATATCAACACCCGCGAAGGCGGTACGCACCTGGTAGGTTTTAAATCTGCGCTTACCCGCACATTAAACGAGTTTTTAAAGAAATCCAAACATTCCAAAAAACTGGAAGAATCTCTTTCCGGAGATGACGTGCGCGAAGGTTTAACTGCAGTATTGTCGGTAAAGGTTCCTAATCCCCAGTTCGAAGGACAGACCAAAGGCAAACTTGGCAACTCCGAGGTTAAAGGCATAGTAGAGTCATTTGTAAATGAACAGCTAGAACTTTTCTTTGATAAACACCCCGATGTTATCAACAATATACTTGAAAAATCTGTGTTAGCCGCAAAGGCGCGTATTGCCGCACGTCAGGCGCGTGATGCGACACGCCGCAAGAACGCAATGGACAGCGCAGGGCTTCCCGGTAAACTCGCTGACTGCTCGGAAAAAGATCCGGCAAAGTGCGAACTTTTCATCGTAGAAGGTGACTCTGCAGGCGGCTCCGCAAAAGGCGGCCGCGACAGGCGTTACCAGGCGATACTTCCGCTGTGGGGCAAAATGCTCAATGTAGAAAAACAGCGCATAGAAAAAGTAATAACAAACGAAAAACTGCAGCCTATCATCGCCAGCATAGGCGCCGGTTGCGGCAATGAATTTGATGTTTCTAAAATTAGATATCATAAAATTATTATCATGGCGGATGCCGATGTAGACGGCTCGCATATCCGCACATTGCTTTTAACGTTCTTCTACCGTTACATGACACCGCTTATCGAGAAAGGACATGTCTATCTTGCAATGCCGCCGCTTTACAGAGTGAGCTACGACAAGAAATTTTTCTATGCTTACGATGACGCTGAAAAAGACAAAATTCTTTCTGAGTCCGGTAAAGATATAGAAAAAGTTTCCGTGACGCGCTACAAAGGTTTGGGCGAAATGAATCCGGATCAGTTATGCGACACTACAATGGATATAGGTAAACGTAATATTATCCAGGTACACCTTGATGACACTGTCGAAGCCGAACGTATTTTTACTACGTTAATGGGCGAAGTTGTTCAGCCGCGCCGCGAATTTATCGAAGAAAACGCACTCTTAGTGCAAAACCTGGACGTGTAGCCCGGGGAATGTAAGGAGGAAAAAGTGTCGAAAAGCGGATCAAATGCTAAAGCAAAAGCTCAAAAAAAAGAGGAAGCAATTCAAAAAGCAAATAGAAAGAAAATACTGATTATTGCTATTTGCGCATTTATTATAATTGCGGCAGTAGTAACAGGAATATTTTTATCTGAACATCATGAACATAAAGACGAAGAAATATACAGCGCAAGAGGACAAACAGTACGGCTCTTTGCAGACGGAAGTTTTAACGCCAGCCTTGCGCATGGTGTACGAAAAAGCGGAACATACACAAAAACAGCCGAAGGAGAAATTATTGTTGTCTCATTTAACATTAACAACAGAATCGAAAATGGCTGGATTGTTGATAACGCGCTGCATATGCCGCATGAATGGGACGATGGTCACGGTCACGGAAGTGTGCTGCCCAGAGCGAATACAGCATCATCGGCACACAATCACAGGCACTAACAAAAGGAGATAAAATGTTTTTTTGTACAAGTTGCGGAGTAAAAAACGAAGTTGATTCCAACTTTTGCCGTGCATGCGGCAAACCAGCACAAGGAGGAACAGTTTCTCAGGCAAATACGCCGCCGCCCGCGCCAAAAACAGACAAAACGCTGGTAAATAAATGTACAGCCTGCGGCGCAATAATCGAATCGTTTCGGACATCATGCTCAAGCTGCGGCATAGAACTGGTTACCAATAGAGATGTGGAATCTGTTAAAGGCTTTTTTAAAAAACTGGAAGACATAACAGAGAGGGAATACGAGGCAAATAAACAGCGGGAAAGAGAAAGTAAATTAATTAAAATGCAGTCGACCCCAATGGTTATTTGCGAAGCGATAGCAGTTGCTTCGTTAATACTTTTAGTAATGAAACTTACTGGAATCAGCGAAACAATACTTGATTACATCAAGATGTTTTTTTTAGAGTAGGGGGATTAAAATGGGAAGAACAAAAGGTCATATCGATGGTTTTACCATTCTTATATTAGTGGCAATTGGTTTAACCATTGCTGCAATCATTGCGTTGTTATCTGTACCAGCCTGGATATTAATTATCCTTTTATCCTTGTCAGTAATCGGAATATGCGTAAACATTGCCGTTGGAAAACCGGATATTACACCCGAAGACAAACTGCGCGAATCAACAATCAAAGAGTATCAGGTACCCAACACAAAAGAAGCACTATTGGAATTTTCCATTTTGGCAACACAAAAAATCCGCCCCGTCAGCAAAATGGCAAAAATCTTTTCGCTGGAAGCAAAACGCCAGATATGGCTTAACAGAATGTGGATGGAAAAGTGCAACGCAATATACACCAGAGCCCGCCTTGCAATGAAAGACGATACCCGCACCCTGGACGAAATTGCAAGGTTAATGA
>WQXC01000090.1 GCA_009785045.1 Treponema sp.
CGTTACACAGGCTGAGCAGGGGCTGGGCAGAAAAACATTTTTGCGCTCTCCGCGGAGGAGACCGAGTGAAACGAGAGGCTCCGTAGCGGGCTCTTCGCAAAGTTTTTCTGGACAGCAGCATGCGCAGCCTGTGTAACATTATTTATCGGACTACTTCTTAATCCCCTTAACAAACGCATCCAGAACATCGTCCATGTTCGGCTGTCCAATCTCCTGCAGACTGTATTCCACACGCGTGCAAGGTTTAGCAATTTTTATAACACGCTGAAGGTCTATCGGTGTGGCGATAACAACGGAGTCGCATTTGGTTTTTGCGATAGTTGCTGCAAGGTCTTTCATTTGTTGTTTACCGTAACCCATCGCAGGCAGCAGTTTGCCGATTTCCGGGTAAGTTTTGAATGTTTCTGCAAGTTTGCCAACAGCGTAAGGACGCGGGTCGACAAGTTCCGCCGCGCCGAAACGTTTGGCTGCAACAACACCCGCGCCGATTTTCATTTCGCCGTGAGTAAGAGTAGGACCGTCTTCAACAACAAGTACGCGCTTGCCTTTGATGACTTCTGGTTTATTAACAGTTAATGTCGATGCTGCATCTACAACAACCGCTTTTGGGTTCACTTTTTCGATGTTAGCCCTAACTTCCTGAATCTTGTCAAAATCGGCACTGTCAATTTTATTAATGACGACAACATCTGCAATACGCAAAGTTACTTCGCCGGGGTAGTACGAAAGCTCGTGTCCGGGGCGATGCGGGTCAACAACAGTAACCATGAGATCTGGTTTATAGAACGGGAAGTCATTATTGCCGCCGTCCCACAAAATAACATCGCAGCCGTTGGGATCATTTTCTGCAGCGCGCAGGATTGCTTCGTAGTCAACACCAGCGTAAATTACATTTCCGCGCGCGATGTGCGGTTCGTATTCTTCCATCTCTTCTATAGTACATTTATGCTTGGTGAGGTCTTGTATTGTTGCAAAGCGCTGAACCTTTTGCGCTTCCAAATCACCGTAGGGCATTGGGTGACGGACAGCAATCACTTTTAAACCGCGCGCCATTAACGCCTCGGCGATTCTGCGCGAAGTCTGGCTTTTACCGCAGCCCGTGCGGATTGCTCCAACGGCGATAACAGGTTTTGTGCTTTTAACCATAGTATTTTTGTAACCCATCAATGTAAAATCTGCGCCTGCGGCATTTACTTTTGCGCCAAGACCCATGACAGCATTGTAGCTGATATCGCTGTATGAAAAGACACACTCATCTGCATCAAGGTCTTTAATTAATTTTTCCAAATCTTTTTGTTCGTGAATTGGAATACCCTGCGGATACAGTTTTCCGGCAAGAGAAGCCGGATATTTACGTCCTGCGATATCGGGAATTTGAGCGGCTGTAAAAGCCACCACTTTATATGCGGGGTTATCCCGGTAAAAAGTATTAAAGTTGTGAAAATCGCGTCCTGCCGCGCCGATGATAATAATTTTTCTTTGTGACATGTTAGTCTCCTTATTTTGATAATAACCTATTTAGCCGTTTTATAAAATCCGCAGGGTCTTTTAATTTAATGCCTTCTGCAAGAAGCGCCTGATCAAGCAATACTCCGGACACATCTGCAATACGTTCTTCGTCGTTTGTATCTTTAAGACCCATGATGATGGGATGCTCTCCGTTTACTTCCAGGATCGGCTTGATGTCGGACATTTGAGCCTGACCCATTGCCTTTAGCATTTGCGCCATCTGCATACTAGGGTCGTTTTCGTCTGCGACAATGCAGGACGGCGAGTCGTGCAGGCGGCGGGAAAGTTTTACATCTTTTACGCGATCTCCAAGCGCCTTTTTAATTTTTTCGATAACCGGCTTAGCTTCTTTTTCGGCTTCCTTATCTTTCTTTTCGCCAAGTTCTTCGTCTGCGCCTGCGCGGTTAACAGCTTTTAAATCCCAGCTTTGGCTTTCAATTTTGCCGTCTGCTCCCGGGGTTTCCTTGCGATAATTATGCAAAGTTGGAATAACCAGTTCATCGATATCATCGTCCATAATAAGGACTTCGATTTCTTTTGCACGGTATGCTTCCAAGAGCGGAGAAGCGCGAAGTGTTTTTTCGTCAGCGCCTGCGCCGCCGCCGCCTGTGATGTAGTAAATGTGCTTTTGATCGCTTTTCATTCGGCTGATATATTCTGTAAAACTTGTCCAGCCTTCGACAGCAGTGCTTTTAAAACGTACTAAATCCTGCAGCATGTCGCGGTTGCCAAAATCCTGATAAAGCCCCTCTTTAAGCGGGCGGTTAAATTGTTTAATAAAAGTTTCCCACTTTTCTTTTGCTTCGTCTCCGCCAGAGACAGAGTTATCTGCCATTTGTTTAATTTCTGAAAGCAGTTTTTTTACAGAAGCATTTTTTATATTAAGGAGAATCTTATTCTGCTGGAGGATTTCGCGGCTTACATTTAACGGAAGATCTTCCGAATCGATAACGCCTTTTACAAATCGCAGATATGTCGGCATTAATTCCTTGTCGTCGTCTGTAATAAAAACACGTTTTACATAAAGTTTAACGCCGGGTTTATAATCCATGTTGTACATGTCAAAAGGCGCTTTATTTGGAATGTAGAACAGAGTAGAGTATTCAAGCGTTCCTTCGGCTTTTGTATGAATATAGTGCAGAGGTGTTTCGCTGTCATGACCTATTTGTTTATAAAACTCATTGTAGTCTTCGTCTTTAAGTTCAGTTTTTGCGCGCCGCCAAAGAGCCGTGCCGGAGTTAATTCTGTCTGTCTTTGTTGTGCTTCCCTTTTCGTTGCCTTTGTCGTCCCATTCTTTTTCTTCATATGTAAGGTGGATGGGAAACGCCACATGGTTGGAGTAACGTTTGATTATATCTTCGATAGACCAGCGGTTTGCGTATTCGGTTCCTTCTTCTGTGAGGTAAAGAATCGCTGTAGTACCCTGGGTGTCACGCTGCGCGCTTTCGATTTTAAAGCCTTCCTTGCCGTCACTCGACCATTTCCATGCCGTATCTTCTGCCGCTTTTCGGCTGATTACATCGATCTTTTCTGCGACCATAAATGCCGAATAAAAACCCACGCCAAATTGACCTATCAAGTTTGAGTCTTTCTTTGCATCATCTGCAAGTTTTTCCAGGAAAGCTTTTGTGCCGGAGCGCGCGATAGTTCCCAGTGAGTCGATCAAGTCTGATTCGTTCATCCCAATCCCGTTATCGGAGATTGTTAATGTTTTTTCTTCCTTATTGAAGGAAATATCGATACGCGGATCAAAATTGATGGATTTATAGGCTTCGTCGGCTACCGTAAGGTACTTTAGTTTGTCTAAAGCATCGGAAGAATTGGAGACAAGCTCCCTTAGAAAGATTTCCCGGTTTGAGTAAAGCGAATGAATGATAAGGTGCAGCAGCCGGCTCACTTCTGTCTGAAATTGATACGAACATGGTTCGTTTTGTGCCATGATGGGGCTCCTTGAAATAATGGTGATATAAATGAAATAACATTTTTTTAAAGAAAATTCAAGCTGAAAAAGCGACAATTTTTTACCTATACTGTACAGGAGTTTTTGTTTGATTTTTTGCTGATTTTATGTTATAAGTATTAATATGCTTACTCTTATTAATGATAAATGTATTCCTGCTAATTTACCGGAATTGTGTATCCCAAGAAATGAGTTGATGAAAAAACTCCAAATGGCTGCTCAGGGTTTTTATGTATTTATCGGGGCTCCGGCAGGTTCCGGAAAAACAGTAACTGCGCTTCTTTGGAATTCTGTCTGCGAGCGAAAACCGCTTTGGCTTAGCCTTGATGCTTACGACAATGTGCCTTCCGTATTCTACAAGCAATTATCCGCGGTTTTATGTTTAGCGCAGCCAGACAATATGAAAATGTTATCTATTTTAGAGGACACTGCTTTTTCTTCATCGCCTGTCGAAAATACAATCAGGATAATTTCGGAAATGCAGGCAGATGATAAAAATCTATACACATTAACCCTGGACGATCTTCACTTGATAACCAATTCGGATATATTAAACTCCCTTCCTGCGGTGCTAAAAAGGCTGCCCCAGTCTTTTGTTGTTTTATTATTATCGCGTAACGAAGCGCCGGAGTCTTTTTTTCATTCAAAGAACGGGATACTAAAGCATGATAAAAACTCTATAAACATGGAAAACTTAAAGTTTTCCGAGAAAGAGTTAAAATCCTATTTTTTAAAACAAGGACGTATTATAACAGAGGAAGAGACAGCTCTTGTTCTTATGGTTACAGAAGGGCTTGCCATTGGCGTAAACGCTATCGCTAAAAGTAAAAAGATTGAAAGCGGCAAAACTGAATATGTTTTTGCAAATTATATACGTGAACATCTGTGGGAAACCTGGGAAGAAGATCTTCGCGATTTTATGTTAAAGACTTCCATTGTTGACGAAATAAATGAAAAACTTGCAGTTACATTAACAGGAATTAAAACTGCCGGTAAAATACTGCAGAAACTTTGCGCTGCAAATATTTTTATAAGTCATGTTGGAAAAGATATGTATCGTTATCATCATTTGTTTCTTGCTTTTCTCCGAGACATGGCAAAAGAGAGTAAAATAAATCTTGCCGCTTTAAACAAAGCTGCAGCGAAACATTATCTTGATATTAAACAATACCTTGTGGCAAGACATTATGCTGTGCAAAGCGGAAACGATAATATGATACTTAAAGTAATACATCAGTTTAATCAATATACTAACCCAATGCTGGATGAATATGATGAATATTCAAAGTTATTTAACCTGAGTATTCTGGAAAAAGGGATATGTGACAAATATCCATATTTGTATACATCGTTAATGGAAGGAGCATGGATTTCCGGCGATTGCAAAGCAGTAGAATATTATTGGGATAACCTCCAGCAATCCCTTCCTTTGATTGCTCTTAAATATCCAAAGCTGCTGGAAACAGTAATTCTGGAATTAACTGTAGATTACCGTAAAACATTTGCCCAAGTGCTCGAAGAAAGTCCAAAATTACCGTCTGTCATCCGGCCGAATATGAAGTTTCAGGTTTCTACACTTACGCTTCAATTGCCATTTACGCATCGCTGTATTCGTGATTTTAGCGAACTTACTGATAAATATTTATTGAAAAAAATGGATAGTTATCTTGGACCTTTACTTTATGGATTGTATCCAACAATACGTTCATGCATTTTATCCGGCTTAAGCCTTGAAAAAAATAATATTGATGAAGCTTTAGCTATTGCTATACAGGGAATGGAAATTGCGGCAAACATTCAAAGCCCGGAAATTATTTTCTGCGCATATAATCACTTATGCGATGTGTACCTTACGATGGGGAATGAAAAACTGGTAATAGAAACGCTTGCAAAAACAGAAAGTTATATAAAAAAATCAGGCGCAAGATTTCTGGATCGTAATTTTCTTGCATGGAAAACAAAAATAAAGCTGATGAATGCGGATAAAAAAGCGGCGGAAGATTGGCTGGATAATTATTTTGTTAACGATGATGACAGCAAACAGAGTTCAACTGTTCCTCTGTATAAAATCTTTCAATGCTTTACAACTGTTCGCGCTTGCATAGTGTTAAATAGAAGCGCAAGAGCAATGGCTCTTATAGAAAGGATAATACAATTTGCACGTGATTATCGCCGTCCCATGGATTTGGCAGAAGCGCTTACGCTTAAAGCATGTATGGAGTGGGCTTCCGGTCATAAGTCTGAGGCTGCCGTATTTCTTGAAGAGGCATTGCATATAATGCAGGAAAAACGGTTTATAAGAATAATTGCCGACGAAGGCGCGGCTGTTGTTCCGATTCTTAAGCGCATTGCAGCTTTAACAAATGAAAATTCTGATATTGACAGAACATATTTAACGAATGTAATTCTGGCGGCAAGTAAAACTTCAAATCAATATAGCGGTCTTACCGTTTATTTCAAAAAAAGCAGCAAACCCATTAAACTGTCAAAGCAGCAGAATAAAATGCTTCAGTTGCTGGCGCAGGGATATAAAAATGCAGAAATTGCAAAAATGGAAAAGATTTCCATTCCAACCGTAAAGTGGCATTTAATGAAAGTTTACGAAAAGCTTGATGTAAATAACGCTATTGACGCGCTTTTAAAAGCAAAAACACTTGGATTACTTGTAGATGAAAATTAATATAAAGTCTGGCTTAGCCAAGCAGCGGTCAGGTTGCTTTTATTTCCTGTGAATGAGGTTTTGATGCAAGCACAACAGCAGAAAAAGTAATTGCCGCGATAATAACACAACCGCCTATTATTGCGGAAAGAGCTGGCTGTTCGCCGGTTACAACAAATACCCAAATGGGGTTTAAAACAGGTTCTATCGTAGCGATTAACATTGCCTGAATTGCGGTGACTCTTTTAATGCCGTATGCAAATAAAGCTGACGCCGCGCCGATTTGAAAAAGCCCCATGAATAAAATGCTTAACACATTGCCTGTGTTTATTGTCGGCGGATATAAAAAGAAAAACGGTATAGAAAAAAGAGCGCAGATAATATGCGAAAATATTAAAATATCCGCAGGGTTTCCGTCTTTTTTCAGGCGCAGTACGACAGCGTTTGC
>WQXC01000091.1 GCA_009785045.1 Treponema sp.
CAGTACGAATCCAAATTATTCTGTTGGCGTAGGTGTAAACCTTGGGTTAAATGCCGGTATTCCTTATGTCATGAAAAACATAAAAATGGCTCATCAGGCTAATTTATTAAGATACGAGGATGCGCGTAATCAATTGTCAATACAGGTTACAAAATTTTTCTATTCTCTTGTTGCGGAAAAAAACAATCTTTTGCTTCTTGAAGAAATTTTTAATCTGGCAGAAAGGCAGTATGCAAGAAGTGAGGTTTCGTTTCGAAACGGTCTTGTAGGAGAACTTTCTTTAACTCAAAGCAGATTATCTGTGGAGAATGCGCGTTATAGCTTAAGCGCTGCAAAAATTTCCCACGAAAATAACATGACAGAGTTTTTGGCGCTGCTTGGTTTGGGCGCTGCATCCGGAATACCTGCTGATAAGAGTGTATCTTTGTTAGGTGACGTTAGAATTGTAAAAATAGAAGCAGATGCAGAATCTTTAATTAAAAACCATCTTCCATCGCGTCCTGATATTGTCAGAAACAATCAGGAGATTGAAAGGCTTACAAACGCTCAAACGCAAATTACGTTTCAAAACCGCGCTCCGTCTCTTAATTTATCTGTAGACTGGAACAGCTCTGCGTTTGATCCCTTTTCTGATACATTAAGCGCTTCTGCACGTCTTAGTATTCCGATTGACCCCTGGATTCCGGGAACAGCAAGAGAACAGTCTATTTACAGGGCATCTGGCGCAATTGAAAGAGCAAAACTGGATTTGGAAATGGCAGAAAATTCCGCAAAGACACAAATCAGATCATTAACTGCTTTGCTGCGCAATTCCTGGGATAGTGTAATAATTGCCAAACACAGTCTTGAAGCAGCGCAGCGCGGGTATCAGTTAACGGAACATGGTTTTAATAACGGGACTGTCGAAGCGCTTACTTTGCAGGATGCCAGAAATAACATGGCAAACGCAAGGCAGCGTCTATTACAAACTGAACTTTCATATTTTAACATGATTCTGGATCTTTCATCCGCTTTAAATACCGACTGGAAAAATATTATTCAAACTTTTGGAGTACCAAGTGAAGAAATCTAAAATAGCCGCTATTGTCATTATCTCGCTTATTGCAGTGTTTGTTGTCCTTATTTTATTTAATCTGTTTTTGCCGGAAAAAACCGACAGTGTTGATACTTCACAAAGACAGCGTGTAAGCGCGACTACCGTCCGTGTTACTCCTGTATCAACAGGCACAATAGAAAAAAGCGTTATTTTAAACGGAGAAATTCTTGCGCGTAATCAGGTGACCATTTTTCCAACTGTCGGCGGAAGACTTGTAGAAACACGTTTTGGAATAGGAGACAGAGTTGAGCGCGGTAATGTCGTTGCAATGATCGATCCTGCAAGACCGGGAGAAGTATTTTCGCAAAGCCCGGTTGTAAGCACAGTATCCGGAACAGTTTTAAACGCTCCTTTCAGCATTGGCGACACAGTAACAACACAATCAGGCGTATATGTAGTAGGCGATCTTTCCTCGCTTTTGGTTGAAACATTTGTTCCTGAAAGATTTGTTGCCGCTGTAAGACAGGGAATGCGCGCAATTCTGTGGTTCGAAGCAATCCCCGGAGAAACATTTAATGCCGAAGTCTTTGAAGTTAATCCTGTAATTGATCCTGTTACCCGCACATTAAGAGTCAGATTAAGATTTTTAAATCCTGATACGCGCATTAAAGCGGGTATGTTCGCAACAATCAGCCTTGTAACGAACAGAAAAGACAATATTCCTGTAATCCAAAGAACATCGGTAATAAGCACATACGGCTCTTGGATTGTTTTTATCGTAGACGAAGATAATATAACACGCCGGCGCGAAGTAACATTAGGCATTGATAACGAAGATTATCTTGAAATTTTAAGCGGTGTCAGCCTTGGAGACAGAGTTGTCAGCGCAGGGCAAAACTTTTTATCTGACGGCGATCCTGTCCGGATTGTAGACTGACGGAGAATTGAATGAATATTACTGAATTTTCAGTTAAACGCCCCGTTACAGTAATAATTATGTTCGGCCTTGTTATAGGCATATCTGCGACATTGCTTGCCAATTTAGCAATGGATCTCTACCCTTCAATTGATAGGCCTGTTTTTTCGGTATTTACGCGTTTTCCCGGAGCCGGACCTGCAGACGTTGAGCGAAATGTAACAGAGCGGCTAGAACGCGCTCTTTCTTCTTCAAGGGGTCTTGTCAACATGACAAGTAACTCTCAGTTTGAAACAAGTTCCATTAATCTTGAATTTGCCTACGGAACAAACATGGACAAAGCGGTAAATGATGCTCAGATTCTTTTAAACAGACTTGTCAATTCATTGCCTGACGGCGTTCAGACTCCAACAGTACGCCGTTTTGACATGAATGCCATGCCGATTATGCGCCTTGTTGTAAGAGGAAATTATCCGCCTGATCAATTACGAATATTTGCAGAAGATGAAATTCAATCAAGCATTGAACGTATCGAAGGCGTTGCTGCGGCGGAAGTAACCGGCGGCACAACTCAGATAGTAAAAGTCGAAGTTTCGCTTAACAGGCTTGCAGCATTTAACCTTACCTTAAATGATATATCCAGCTCGTTAAGGGGGCAAAATGTTTTATCTTCCGGCGGAAACCTGCGGCGCGGAACCCGCGAATATCAGATAATGACCCAGGAAGAACTTGTAAGTATCGAACAAATAAAACGTCTTGTAGTTAGAAACATCAATACATCTTCCTCCGGTCAGGCAAACCGTTTACAGGTAATACGAATCGAAGATGTTGCAGATGTATCCATGGGTTACAATGACAATGCTTCCAGGGTGCATGTAAACGGACAAAGCGGCGTTTATATCCAGGTAACATGCGAAAGCGGCAGCAACCAGATAAATGTTTCGGACAGAGTTCAGGCTGCAATTGTTGAAATTAACGAAACATTACCTCCAGGAATAACCCTGCAGGTGCTTTCGGATAATACAACAATGATTCGTGCAACACTTAGTCAGGTTTACACCAACGCTGTTCAGGGTGCAGCTCTTGCAATGATAATACTTATGCTGTTCCTGCGTAATTATAAAGCAACTTTAATTATCGGGCTTTCAATTCCAATCTCCATCATGCTTACATTAATGGCTATGTCAGTGTTCGGCTTTACGCTGAACCTAATGACATTAACAGGTCTTATCATGGGTATGTGTATGACACTGGACGCTTCTATAGTTATTCTTGAAAACGTACACAGTTACCGTGAGCGCGGGGCAAAAAGTAACGTTGCCGCAGTTCTTGGAAGCAGGGAAATGCTGCGTGCAATAACGACATCTACTGTTACAACTCTCTGTGTATTTATCCCAATGATAATTTATAAGAACGATTTAAAAGAAATGGGTCTTATGTTCAGCGATCTAATTTTTACCGTTGTAATTTCGCTATCTGTATCCCTCGTTGTTGCTATTACACTGGTACCAAGCCTTTCCGGTTCAATATTAATGTTGAACACAAGAAAACAAAAACCGATAAAGCAGCCAGTTCTGCGTTTTATTGATAATAAAATAGAATCATTTCTGCGTTCACTGGAAAATAATTACAAAAAAACTCTTGGTTTCTGCCTTTCTCACAGATTGATTATTATAGTTCTGGTTGTTCTTGTACTTGCATTTTCGCTGCTTCAATTCGGCGGTATTGGAATGAATATGTTCGTTCGCATGCGCACAGACGACAATGTCACTCTTAACGTATCAATGCCGCGCGGTACAGCCATCGATGTTACAGAAAGAATGTTATTCGAAATTGAAGAAGTTGTTAAAAAAGAAGTTGTGGGTTATAACAATCTTGTATTAACAGCTTCACGAAGCGGAACCAATCAAGGTTCAATTCAAATTACACTGCCCCCTCCTGCTCAGCAGATTGACACTCCGGATACCATCATAAGAAAACTTACTCCGTACCTAAATACCATTCCCGGCGCAAGAATTAGTTTTCGTGCTGGACGCGGTATGGGAAATACTACGCCTATTGTTGTTGCCGTAAGTTCTAAAAATTATGAAGCGCTCATGGCAACAGCCGAAGAAATACAGCATATAATGATGAATTATCTTCCGGAAATAGAAAACCCGACTGTAAACCTTGACGAAGGCGCACCGCAATTACAAATAGAAATTGACCGTGACAGAGCATCCAGTTTTGGCTTATCCCTTTCTGCGATTGCCTCAGAAATTCGCGCTGCTATGGACGGAGAAATGGCTACTACAATGAGTCATGGCTCAAGACTTTTAAATGTTCAGGTACGCTTAAGAGATCAGGATCGTCAGGGGTTACCCAATCTTGACGCAATTTCGATTAACAGCCGTAACGGAACCCGTGTCTCTTTGTCGAATGTCGCAAACATTGCGGAAGGACGAGCGCCTTCGGCAATCCGCCGCGAGAGGCAGGAACGGGTTCTTCGCGTTACAGGCGGTCTTGAACCGGGAATTGCCGCAACAGACATGCAAAAACGTCTCGAAGAAACAATTGCTGCGCGCCTTGTTGAGCGAGAAGGCGTAACAATCCGTTACCTTGGCGAGGCTTCGGAAATTCAATCATATACATCGCTTTATATTTTAATTATATTGACGGCTGTTTTTCTTATCTTTGGAATAATGGCAAGCCAGTTTGAATCGTTTGTAGATCCGCTGATTATATTTTTCTCGATACCTCTGCTATTTATTGGAGTAATATGGATATATAAAATTTCAGGGCAAGCGATGACCATGTTCTCTATCGTTGGGATCATTGCCTGTGTAGGGGTAGTAATAAATAACGGAATTGTACTTGTTGATTATACAAATACCTTGTGCGCAAGAGGCATGGAAGTCCGCGAAGCATGCATCGAAGCCGGCAGAAGACGCCTTCGCCCGATTTTAATGACAAGTCTTACGACAATTTTAGGCATGGTGCCGATTGCATTCTTCCCGGGAGCAGGTGCAGATACGATCCAGCCAATCGGAAAAACATTTGTCGGCGGTCTTTTTGTAAGCACATTTATGACTATTTTTATTACGCCGATTATGTATTCGGTTTTAAACTCCTGGCGCAGTAAAAAGATAAAAACTATTAAAGTTGAAACTGTTGAATCGGAAGCAGAAATAATTAAATCCGATTCTATCGAGGCTATTCAAACCTCATGAAAATAACTGCTGCCATAATAGGGCTTGGACGCATTGCCTCTATCCTTGAAGATGATACACTCCGCGAAAAACCATGCACTCATGCAGGCGCAATTTCTGCAAACGATGATTGTGTCCTAGCTGCCGGCTGTGACTCAAGCGAAGAGCGCCGTAATCTTTTCGCAGATAAATGGAACGTTCCTGTTTATGCCGATGCTGCTGAAATGCTTCGTGTGCACAAACCGCAGGTTTTATCGATTGCAACGCATCCGGATAGTCATTACCAGTTCTGCAGTCTCGCAGCCAGTATGCAGGTTCCGGTTATAATCTGCGAAAAGCCGCTTGCAGATAATATAGACAATGCGATAAAAATAGAAAAAATTTCTGCAGCCAAAGACGGTCCTGTCATTATAACAAACCATGAGCGCCGTTACTCAAATGACTATATTAAAGCAAAAGCCATTCTGGAGGAAGAAAGACTCGGCAAACTTATTGCTATAAATGCAACATTATATTTTGGAAAAACCAGAAAACTTATTGACATGTTCTGGGATGATGGAACTTATCTTATTGATGCAATCATGTTTCTAACCGGCGCTGAATTGAAGCATCGCCAGGCATGGGGAGCAGACCTTAACGCTCGCAGCGGTACAGCGTGGCTGGAAGGGGAACTGTTACTCCCTAAATCCTCTCCTGGGGTTCCAGTTCTCATGGAAATTGGCGCAGAGCGCGACCATCTGGTTTTTGAGATTGAGTTCTCCTGCGAAAAAGGACGCCTGCGTATTGGCAACGGTGTTTTTGAAGTTATGGAAAGTGTTCCAAGCCCCTATGCAGAAAAGTTTCGTTCTTTGCAGAATACCGGCGAAGTTTTTTCCGGTCCAACCGGCTACTTTGCCAACATGCTAAAAGATGCAGTCGCCTGCGCCAAAGACCCGCTGCGGATTCCCGTCTCCGGCGCAATTGACGGCCTTAGAGTTATTGAGTATTTGAACAGTGTAAAAAATGTGTTCCAATAGTCGGAGAAGTGGGAGTCGGCTTACAACCCTCAGCATCCTGCTTCGGGTTTCCAGCCCGTCTGCGCGCTTCCGGTGCATCCATGCACCGCTGCTTCTAAGGCAAGGCATTCGCCTTGGAATTATCACAGAAGCGCTCCGTTTCGACTCCCAAAAGTTACCGGTTTCTAATAATTTAATTGGAACTGAAGAGTATCATCACTATTAACTACTTGATCGGAGAAGTGGGAGTCGAACCCACGACATCCTGGTCCCAAACCAGGCGGAATAGCCACTATCCTACCCTCCGAAGTCTTATATTGACTATATTCTAAATGATTAA
>WQXC01000092.1 GCA_009785045.1 Treponema sp.
GCCGTAGCGACCCCTTACGGCGAGCGGTACACACGAAACGGTACATTTATTCTTGGTAAAGAAGGCTACCTTGTTACAAAAGAAGGTTTTCCTGTATTGGGCGAAAACGGCGCAATCAGAGTAAAAGCCAATAATTTCCAGGTAGATGCCCAGGGCAGAATCTGGGTAAATGCAGCATATCCGGACGATCCGGAAGTAATGGTAGGACGCGAAGCGAATCAATGGGAAGACCCTGTTCTGCTCGATACCCTTAAAATAGTGGATTTTGACCTGGATCGATACCTTGAAAAACAAGGTTCCAGCCTTTACCGCGAAAGTTTTACATCCGGACCTGCAATGCTGATGGATTTGGAAAACCGCCCAAAAGTTTTACAGGGCTTTCTTGAATCGTCAAATGTTGACCCCGTTATAGAAATGGTTCAGATGATCGAGGTAAACCGCGCTTACGAAGCGAATCAAAAAGTAATCCAGACCGAGGAATCGACACTGGGTACATTAATAAATCAAGTTGCCAAGTTTGGCTAAAAATTAAAAGAGGTTAAAAAATTATGGTAAGAAGTTTATGGACAGGAGCGGCTGGCATGATTGGACAGCAGGCCAATATCGATACAATTTCCAACAATCTTGCAAACGTTAATACGCACGGCTACAAAAAGCAGCGCGCCGATTTTGAAGACCTTATTTATCAGACTGTAAAAACAGCAGGAACACCCGCTACAGAAGACACCGTAGTACCTGTCGGCATTCAGCTAGGTCACGGCGTTAAGCTGGCGGACACCCAGAGGATTTTTTCCCAGGGGTCTTTGCAGCAGACCAGCGTTCCAACTGACGTCGCAATTACCGGCGAAGGTTTTTTTAGAATACAGATGTATGACGGCTCCATGGCTTACACCCGCAACGGCAACTTTAAAGTGGATTCCACCGGACGCATGGTAACCAGCAACGGTTATTGGCTTGTTCCTGACATAATTATGCCCGAAAACTTCCTGCCTGAAGAAATCAATATAACAAAAGACGGCAGAGTAAGCGTAAAAGTCCCAAGAGACGGCGAAATAGTCGATGTTGATGTAGGCAGAATAGAATTATACCGCTTTCCTAACCCGGTTGGCCTTACCGCAATAGGCGAAAACCTGTTTAAGACAACTCAGGCTTCCGGCGATGCTATTCCCGGTATTCCCGGCTACGAAGGCATGGGAACCCTGGAGCATAGGTTTCTGGAAATGTCCAACGTTGCAGTAGTTCAGGAAATGGTTAATTTGATTATCGCGCAGCGCGCTTATGAGTTTAACTCACGCAGCATTCAGACAAGCGATAACATGCTTGGCACAGCGACAACGCTGAAGAGATAACGTTAGGAGTGAGTGTCCGCTGATTTTCGCGGATTAATACGGATTTAATAAGGAGGGTAATGTGGAAATAAGCAGTTTTAATTTGATTAACATGGATGATTATCGTCTTCCATCATTACCCACCGTTAATAGCCAGCAGAATTTTGCCGAAGTTCTTCAAAGAGCTTCGGCAGCCAGAAGCGCCGAAGAAGCCCGTCCGGGGCAATCGCCAATAGATAAGGAAGATAAACTTTATCAGCTCTGTCTTGAGCTGGAAACCTTCCTGGTTAAAAACCTTTTAAACGGTATGAGAAAAACTGTGCAGAAATCAGGGCTTATAGATGAGAGTTTTGCGGGTAAAATGTACGAAGATATGCTCTACGATGAATACGCCAAGGAATATACCAAAAGCGCCAATTTCGGCCTTGCCGAGCAGGCATACCGGCAGCTTCGCGGGTACTAAACCGCATTAATATTGTCATATACTGCCATATAAACCCTGATTTTTTTAAATACTTCACAAAATAATCATGTCATGCTATAATCCTTTAAGGGGGAGGCATGTCACAAAATAATACCAGCGGATTAATGAAAATCCGGTTTTCCATCGGTGCAAAGTTAATAATAATCATTACTTTTATTGTGCTTGTGTCTCTTGGCTCCATTATTGCTCTTGCTTCCTGGCTTGTTCGCGCAGATTTGCAGATTATAGCGGAAGAAAATAACTTTGAAACAAACCGCAGAACGGCAATGACTGCCGACTCCGCATTTGAATATATCCATTCCAATTCTTTAATACTTATACGGACAATTACATCGGTGGGCCCCGGAAGTTTCCTTGCATACGATTCTGCTGAGTTTTATTTTGAGCGCAATCCGCAAGCAGCATCGGTTTTTTTTACCATGGGCGACTCTGCAGTTAGCGCCAATTCTGAATTTTTAATTAACGCTGATTTTTTTGAAACCAGAAATATCGATCCTGCTTTGGCGGATACATTCAGAACTGCGCAAGCTGTAGCGTTAAGGCGCGCTGTAGCCGGCGAAACTGTTCTGATAAACGCAGCGCGTCACTTTGGCGCTCCGCTATTGGCGCTGTTTTTTCCATGGCAGCAGGGCGGTGCAGGCGTTGTGTTTGATCCGATGGATCTTAACGAAACTTTTGGTTACGGTGTAAATCAATCTTATCTGATAAACGATGCCGGTGATGTTTTAATTCACGCCGATTTTGATATGGTGCGTAATGCTGTGAATGTTGCGGATCGCAGTTATACAAAATATGTATGGAACAGAATAGAGCGTGATTCGCAAACCCTGTACACGGACGAAGAAGGCACCCGGTATTTCGGCGCATTTACAAAACTGAATACTGCAGGCGCAATTGTAATTACCAGTGTTGAGTACAACAAAGTTTTCGAAAGTATTAACGCAACAACCCGGCGTAATATTTATCTTACCATTACAGTTTTAAGTATCTCGATTATTTTTATCTGGTTCTTTGCAAAAAGTATCTCCATTCCGCTGCGGATTCTCGCCGTCGCCGCGCAGGATATCGAAGGCGGTAAATTTGAGTTGTCGCTGACGCCGAAAGGCCGCGATGAAATAGCATTGTTAACAGACAGCTTCCTTCGCATGTGTAAAGCGCTTAATATTTTCGGCAGGTTTACAAACCGTGACATTGCGGTACGCGCTATGCGCGGCGAAATAAAACCGGGCGGGTTTCCAAAAAATGCTACAATCTTTTTCTCTGATATCCGCGGATTCACATCGATATCGGAAAACTTTACAAATACATTCGGAGACGAAGCTTCCGATAAAATCGTTTACTGGCTGAATAATTATTTTACACGCATGGTTGACTGCGTAGAAAGAACAAGCGGCGTTGTAGATAAATTTATCGGCGATGCGCTTATGGCTCACTGGGGAACAGCTTATACTTCGGGAAGTATCAGAAAGGATGCATACAATTGTATATCTTCTGCGATTATGATGCGCAAAGCGCTTTACCGCATGAATCAGGTTCGTAAAAAAGGCGACCCGAGTAATCCTCGCATTCAGTTTGGCTGCGGTATTAACACCGGAATGGTAACAGCAGGTCAGCTTGGTTCCGATGTCCGCATGGAATATACGGTTATAGGCGATCCTGTTAATCTTGCATCCCGCGTTGAAGCTCTGAACAAACCGTTCGGCACTGATATTCTTATTGCAGAAGATACCTGGCGTCTTGTAAGAAAAAAATTCATCACTGTGGAAATGCCTTCTGTTAAAGTTAAAGGAAAAGAAAACCCTGTGCGTGTTTTTGCAGTTATAAATTATGCAAAAAATCCAAAGGGACCAAAATCGCTTCCAAGACTGCGAAGAATGCTTGGCATTAAGGCGCCGGAGAATCTAAAGATAGATACTAATTCTTCTGAAATTAAATATAAAATTACAGGCAAGAAGTAGAGGGAGTTAATGAGCGAAAATGCGAACAGGGTTCGTTCGGGTAATGTTCAGAATCAAACGCCGCAAATCAGCAATAAACTGCGCTTTATTGATATCCTTGTATTAGTTGTTTTTATTTCTACTGCCATTTACGGTCTTTATCTTTTCCGCCAGGATTTAATGCAGACATTCGATGCGCGCGACATGGAGCCTGCGGGTATTATCGTAGTAAGAAATAATGTTGTTCAGCGCCGTCATGCAGATCGCGTGGCATGGGACAGAATATTTGTTGATTCTCCGGTTTACCCCGGCGATTTAATCCGCGCTGCGGAACTTTCATCTACCAATATTGATATTGCAAATAACGAGATTTTTTTAAACGAAAACACTTTAATTCGTATTCAGCAAACCATGGGCGGTATGGGTAACTTTCTTGTTGAATTAAGAGAAGGTAACTTAAGCGTAACAAGCAACTCTGACAGCGAAGGCATTGTATTGGATCTTATGGGCAGTCAGGTATTAACATCGTCTGGGACGGTGCTTAGCGCCGAAGTTGGAGACGAGGGCATCGCTGTTCAGGTTAACGAAGGAAAAGCAGAGTTTATTCAGGAAGGACAGGCAAGAGAAATTTCTGAAGGCGCGATGATTGCGCTGGATACGCAGGGAGTAGAACGCGTGATTCCCGCTGCGGTTGTCATGCGTCCTGTAACCAATGCCCGTTATCTGAACAACAGGCCGCAGCCGCTGCAGATAAACTTTTCCTGGAACAGAATTAATTTAGAAGAAGGCGAAACTCTGCGCCTGGAAATTGCTTCTGATGCAAACTTTTCTATTGTGCTGCGGACTTTAACCGGGCTTAATAATTCTGCGCAGATGTCTTTTTCTTCGGGCAGGTGGCA
Source organism: Treponema sp. (assembly GCA_009785045.1). Classification (GTDB taxonomy): domain Bacteria; phylum Spirochaetota; class Spirochaetia; order Treponematales; family Breznakiellaceae; genus WQXQ01. The sequence goes on from WQXC01000092.1 coordinate 4,649, forward strand.
CTGGAGACTTGCATTCGAAGACACAATTTTAAGCAGAGGCCAATTTACGATTGTTGATTCTTTCGGCACAACAATAATCAGCCCTGTTATAGGAAGTCTTTTCCGTTATCATGACGCTCCTCCGCAGATTCGTTTTCAGTGGGCAGAAACAGAAGGCGCATCCAGATACCTGATAGAAATTAACAACACACAGGATTTTTCCGCTCCTGCGATATCAAGAGAATCAAACGGCGCTTCGTTAATTCTTTCGCAGATGGAAGCCGGAACCTGGTATTGGCGCGTAAAGCCTGTGTTCCCGCTTGTATTCGAGGGCGAATCATCTTTTTCTTCCGTTGCATCGTTTAGAATAGAGAGAACAGAAAACATAACCGCGCCTGCTATCGAAATCCCTGTAATTCCGGTTGAACGCGCCGCAGTTATCGCAGCTCCGGTGGTTGCAACGGCTCCTGCGCAACCAGCGGCATCGGCGCAAGCGCCTGCGCCTGCACCAAGACAAGATGCCATTATAAGACCGCAGACTGTTCGCAGTGTTACCGGTGCCAGAAGGTTTCACACAGTGCAGGCAGGTGAAACTCTCGGCCGCATTGCAAGACAGTACTACAACGATGCAATGCAGTGGAACAGAATCTCGGATGCAAATAACATAACAAACCCCGATTTAATCCACCCCGGCGAAGTGTTTTTAATCCCATAGCCTTTTATGGTAGAAAAATTATGTATTTCCTGTTATAATTTTGATATGTCCAGCCGTATTTTGATTGGTTTTGTTATTTTCTTTCTCGCGTCTGCTGCAGTTTTTTCGCAGGATGCGGCGCAAGATGACTGGCAATGGCAGGATAACGATATCGATCTTTCTGATGACAATCGCGATGTTCCGCGCAAAGACAGCGATTTTTGGATCATCGCCGGCGGAGAAGCTGCAATGTACTCCCAGATAGGATATGCATTCGGCGGAGGCCTGATGCTTGGGTATGGTTCAGGGGCATCTATCGGGTTTAAGGCTGCAATGTTTGTTAACGAAGAAAAAATCGATACACTGGAGTTTAATTTATTGCTGCGATTTTATCTGCATGGAAAAAACGCATACACAGGTCCGTATCTTCAGTTGATGGGCGGCCCTGCATTTTTTAATCGCGTAGACGATTTTTCCATTCCATCTACAACCGGCATGTTCAGCGGAGGCCTAAGTTTCGGCTGGCGCTTTGTTTTCTTTGACAAGTTAATAGTAGAACCCGCCATCCGCGGCGGCTACCCATACATGTTCGGCGCCGCAATTTCTGCAGGAGTCAGATTTTAGTCCGCAACTTTTCTGCAGATTAAAAAAAACCGCTGCCTGCAACGACAGCGGTTTGATAGGTTGGTTTTATTTCTTACTTTCTAATTGTGCGCGGAGCTGCTCTATTTCTGCCTTCATGTTGGCATTTTCAGTATCTTTGTCGGCAACAACTGATACCCACTTTTGCCGTTCTTCTGCTTGCCACTTGTCGATAAAACCGGCTCTTTCCAGAAATTGCTCAAATTCTGGTTTATTATTTGATGATGCTTTTCTAGTCATATGTCTGTCCTCCATTGTTCTAGAATTTGCATACGCTATTGCATAAGCATATGCGTCTATTCGGGCTGATTTGCCCTGCTGAGCTATCTTAATGCTTATAAGCTCAATGTCTGATCGATTTAACTTATTTCCAAGGTTCCTTAACCATACACAATCTTCAGCCGAAAGTTCCCGACTGTCGATTATTTGTATCGGAAAAATA